>JADLCC010000572.1 GCA_020847425.1 Saprospiraceae bacterium | reverse complement strand
CGCCATGGAACTGCGCAACATCCAGGACTGGATCATTAAAAAACAGTTGGCCGGCGTACCTGGCGTGGTGGAGATCAACAGTTTTGGCGGCTACCTGCAGCAATATGAAGTGGCGGTGACCCCCGAACGTCTTCGCGCGGCACGGGTGAGCATCGGCGAAGTATTTGATGCGCTACAGCAGGCCAATGAGAATACCGGCGGCGCATATATTGAAAAAAATGCTTCGGCGTATTTTATTCGAAGCGAAGGCATTGTCAAAAGTCTGGACGATATCCGCAGTATTTCCGTCCGGCCCAATCCACACGGCGGCGGCTTGAAAATTGGCGATGTGGCTGATGTACGGCTGGGTCATGCGCTGCGGTACGGCGCCGTTTCGCACAATGGCGAAGGCGAAATTGTGCTGGGTATCGTCATGATGCTCAAAGGTGAAAATGCCGCTCAGGTGATCCGCAGGGTAAAAGCCAGGCTGGCTGAAATCACACCGAGCCTGCCTGAAGGTATTCAGGTAACAACCTTTCTGGACCGCGAGAATTTTGTCAACCGGACCGTCAGTACCGTTCAAAAAAACCTGATTGAAGGTGCTTTGATCGTAATATTCGTGCTGGTGCTGCTGGTGGGCAATATGCGGGCCGGTTTTATCATCGCATCCGTAATTCCATTGTCGATGTTGTTTGCCATCACAGTTATGCAAATGACTGGGTTGACGGCCAACCTGATGTCGCTTGGCGCCATCGACTTCGGTTTGATCGTCGACGGCGCTGTCATCATCGTGGAGGCCACCCTGCATTACCTGCGGCATTTTGCTTTGCATAAACGGGAAGGAGATGCCACATCTGTTGAACTCAGCCGTTCGGAGATGGACGCGAGTGTGCAGACTTCCGCCCAAGGCATCATCCGTTCATCTGTGTTCGGCGTATTTATCATTCTGATCGTTTACCTGCCTATTTTATCGCTGGAAGGCATCGAAGGCAAGATGTTCCGACCGATGGCGCTCACGGTGTCCTACGCTTTGCTGGGGGCCTTGTTGCTGTCGCTTACCTATGTTCCGGTGGTGTCGGCTTTGTTCCTGCAACGCAAGATCGATCTGCGCCTCACTTTCGCCGATCGCCTGATTGCACGCATTCAGCGCTTTTATACCCCGGTCTTAAAAATGGCCTTGCAGGCACCCAGGCTGGTTTTAGTGTTGACTATTGGCTTTTTTGGGCTCGCGCTGGCCGTGTTTATGCGACTGGGCGGTGAATTCCTGCCTACGCTCGATGAAGGCGATATCATGATGCACGGATTTTGCAAACCCGGCACATCGCTTACCCAAACCATTGCAAGCCACGACCTGGCACAAAAAGTAATCCTGGAAAATTTCCCCGATGAGGTGGAGCAGGTGATTTCCAAAATAGGCACGGCAGAAATCCCGACCGATCCCATGGCCCCTGAAACCGCCGATAACCTGATTTTATTAAAGGATAAATCGAACTGGACCCGCACGCATTCCAAAAATGAACTGGTGGAAATGATTTCGGAAAAAGTACGGGAAGTGCCCGGTATGGCTTTTGAATTTACCCAGCCCATCAAAATGCGATTCGATGAAATGATGACCGGCGTTCGTTCGGACATAGCCGTCAAAATATTCGGCCCCAACATGGATTCACTTGCAGCTGCCGGCGATCAGGTCAGTCGGTTGATTCGCGATGTAACCGGGGTCGCCGATTTGAAGGTGGAGCAGGTGGAAGGATTGCCACAAATCGCGGTAGTGTATGATTATCAGCGACTTGCGCGGTATGGTTTGCAGGTAAAAGATGTGAACAACGCTTTGCGCACGGCTTTTGCAGGCTCCGTAGCCGGTACTGTTTTTGATGAAGGCCGCCGTTTCGACCTGGTACTGCGGCTGGATAACGCGGGGCCGCAACGCCGCGATCTGGCGGACGTGCAAAACCTGCCGGTGGCCACAGCCGATGGCGCATTTGTACCGTTGAACGAGGTGGCTACCGTGGAATACCGACTTGGCGCCGCCCAGATCAGTCGCGACAATGCACAGCGCCGGATCGTTGTGGGCGCCAATGTACGCGGCCGCGACGTGGAAAGCGCCATCCTGGATATTCAACAAATCCTGTCCGAAAAATTGAAACTGTCGCCGGGTTATGTGGTCACCTACGGCGGTCAGTTTGAAAACCTGCAGGCTGCCAAAGCGCGTCTTTCGGTAGCGGTGCCGCTGGCCCTTGCTTTGATCCTGGTGTTGTTGTATTTCGCATTTAACTCCCTGAAAGAGAGCCTGTTGATATTTACAGCCATACCCATGTCGGCTATCGGTGGCGTGTTTGCCCTGTGGTTGCGCGACATGCCTTTTTCGATTTCGGCAGGCGTAGGTTTTATTGCGCTGTTTGGGGTGGCGGTGCTCAATGGTATTGTTTTGATCGCTTATTTCAACGAACTGGAAAAAGAAGGTCGGAAGCAGGTATACGAACGCATTTTGCTGGGGGCTTCAGTCCGGCTGCGCCCCGTGCTGATGACCGCTGCGGTGGCTTCACTGGGCTTTTTGCCGATGGCGCTATCGACGGGCGCCGGCGCGGAGGTGCAACAGCCCCTGGCTACGGTGGTGATCGGCGGGCTGGTGACGAGTACGTTGCTGACGCTGATTGTGCTGCCGGTGCTTTATGCGATGTTTTTCAAGGACAGCAAATGAGCGCTTTGGATTATCAGTAACTGCTGTCATTACCTTAATTTTTTCTGCAAACTTATAAAAAAATGACTTTAAATCAAACATATAGCAAGCAACTGAAAGGGCTTTTGTATAAGTCTTTGATATGCTTGTTAGGTATACCCTCAACCTTATCGGGCCAAAAAAACATCACCGAAGCGGAGGCTCTGCAAATCGTGCGGGAGCGGCATCCGGCGGTGTTGTCCTCCAATGCTGCCATCCGCAGCGCACAGGTTATGCGGACCGGTGCTGCGCGCAACTGGGAGCCGGCGGAGATCTACCACAACATCGCAGCCGACCCGGATTTGGGTATGTTCGGTACCTCGACGTTCGGGGTGACGCAGGTGTTTCCGTCGGCCCGGCAAACCCGCGCCCATCGCAGTCTGTACGAACAGCAGGCCAAACTGCACGAGGCGGAACGCAGCCTGACGCAGCACCAGTTGAGCCGCGAAGTGCGCGATATTTTTCAGCACCTCAGTTACCTCGACGAAAAACGCAACCGCCTCGGTGCGCTCGATAGTTTGTACCAGCAAACGGCCAGGATTGCTGACAGCCGTTTTCGAAACGGAGAGGCAGCGTCGGACGAACGCTTATCCGCATTGGACCAGGCTGCCCGCATCCGGTTGGAACTGGAGACCATCGGCCACGAAACGGCCTTCGACCGGGAGGTGCTTGCCCAGTTTTTGGGCGAAAACGAGCCTTTGGTGCCGGTTATCGCCCCATTTACCCGCAACACTTTCAGCATGGCTGATACCGCCCGTATCCGCGATGGCGCTTATGCCAAAGTGGATGCCGGGAAAGCAGCCGTTTCAGATGCCATGACAGGCGTTGAAAAATCGCGCCGGGCGCCGCAGATGACTGCCGGATTAAATGTCCAGTACCTGGGGAACGGCGCCCTGTACCCGGGTTATTCCGTGGGGCTGCGTCTGCCGCTGGCACAACAAAACCTGCGCGCCCGCGCCTCTGCCGCTTCCGCCACTGCCGAGGCTTCCCGCGCACAACTGGAAGCCACCATTCGCAGCCAGCAAATGGAACTGGCGCACTTGCTGCACGAAGTTGAGAAATATGAAATTCTGCTGGAATACTATGAAAAAGAAGGAAAAATACTGGCGACCGAATTGCGCCGCAGCGCTTTCCAACGCTATGCAGCCGGTGAATCGGATTTCCTGGAATGGGTGCAATCTGCCGAAAAAGCCCTGCGCATCGAAATGGAATACCTGGACAACCTGCATATGCTGAACAGGACTATTCTGGAAATTGAAATGCTTTTTTAGGGAGTGTTTTGGTGTTTTTGGGTTTTGGTGTTTTAGGGTTCGTTGCTCTTGGTTTACCGTTAATAAGGGAGCCGTTTTTTTCAAAATATTGATAACCAATAATTTGAATTTCTAATACGCCTTGTTGCCTCTTTACCTCAAGGGCAACGAACCCTAAAACACCAAAACCCAAAAACACTTTTATACACAGATTCCGGGGTAAAGACCCTCTAAAACACCAAAACACCAAAACACACACACACAAACTCACATCATGAAACATATCCTCATCTCGCTTGCATCAGTACTCTTCCTGCTGCCTTCCTGTAAAAACAATACCACTGCGGAATCGGCTGCCGCCAAAGAAGCGCCGCATATCGAAGGCTTGATACACCTCAGCGCGGAACAGATCAAACGCTCGGGCGTTTCCTGGAGCGCTGTGGAACAAAAATCGATCAACGCTGTGCTGCCGTTGACCGGCGAATTGCGCATCCAACCCGAAAACAGGGCGGTTGTCAGCGCTGCTTCGGATGGCTTTTTAACCAGCCTGCACGTCCGGCTGAACCAGTCGGTCCGCAAAGGCGAACTCATCGCCACCCTGCGCAAACCGGATTTGCTGGACCTGCAACAGGAATTCCTCGAAACCCGCGACCAGATTCATTTTCTGCAATCGGAATACACCCGTTACAATGCCCTCCGGGAAGACGATGCCACAGCCGCCAAAAACCTGAAAAAAGTCGCGGCCGACTTACACGCAGCAACGACCACCGGCGAAATGCTGACAGCCAAACTCCGGTTGTACGGTGTTGATACGGAAGGACTTACACCCAAAAATGTGCGCACGGAAATTCGTATTGCTGCCCCCATGAACGGCATGGTGACCGCTGTCCACCTGAGCAGCGGCAGCGCCGTTCAGGCGGGTACGGCCATTTGTGAAATCGCCGATTTCTCTGCATTGCACGCCGATCTGTTCGTTTTTGAAAAAGATGTGTTGAAAATAAAAACCGGCCAGAAAGTCGACATTACATTTCCAGGTGCTGCAGGTAAAACCCTGAAAGCCACCGTTTTTAGTATCGACCGGGTGCTTGATCCTGTAAAAAATGCCTTGCGGGCGCATGCACGCATCGACAACAGCGCCGGGCTGAACCTGGTGGACGGCGCTTACTGCGACGCCCGGCTGGCCCTGGACGCTGCGCCTGCGACGCCTGTTTTGCCTACTGAGGCGATCGTTCGGGAAGGACTGGAAGAATACATTTTACTGTTCGACCGCGAACAAAACGGCGATACTTTTTTCCGCCCAATAAAGGTGCTGACTCAGGGTTCGGAAAATGGATTGACGGCATTTACAACGGAAACACCTTTGCCAGCCGACTCAAAAGTCGTGCGCCAGGGCGCGTATTTTGTGTGGTCGCAGGGGAAAGTGGAGGAGTTTGCAGAAGAATAGACGTGAGTTGTGAGTCGTGAATCGTGAGTGGTGCTTTGCCCAGTTTTTAGACAGAAAGCCTGGGCAAAGCACCACTCACGATTCACGACTCACAACTCACGTCTAATATTTGTACTTCCCCTTCCACTGCTCCCGCAGCATTGCCCGAGCCCTTTCCTCCGTCGGGTTATTGCCCGGTTCGTACAGGATGGTACCGTCGATGGCTTCCGGCAGGTTGTCCTGCTGCACAAAATTGCCCTGAAAATCGTGGGCGTACTGGTATCCAGAGCCGTAGTTGAGTTCTTTCATCAGTTTGGTCGGCGCGTTGCGCAGGTGCAACGGTACGGGCAGGCTCCCGGTTTGTTTGACGGTCGACAGGGCCAGGTTGATCGCCAGGTACGACGCATTGCTTTTGGGCGAAGTGGCGAGGTAAATGGCGCATTGCGACAGGATGATGCGCGCTTCGGGCATGCCGATCATGCGGATGGCATCCATGGTGGTGGTAGCCAGCAGCAGAGCGTTGGGGTTGGCGAGGCCTACGTCTTCCGAAGCCAGAATGACCATACGCCGGGCGATAAATTCGATGTCTTCCCCGCCGTCTAGCATACGCGCCAGCCAGTACACGGCGGCATTGGGGTCGCTGCCGCGCATACTTTTGATGAATGCGGAAATAACGTCGTAATGCTGTTCGCCGGTTTTGTCGTATAGGGCGGCATTTTGCTGGATGAGTTCCTGCACCAGTTGGTTGGTGACCACGAGGGGTTCGCCCGGTCCATTTTCGGGAGTGCCGTAGTTGGCGATCAGTTCCAGTGCATTCAGCAACCGCCGGGCATCGCCGCCCGAATACAGCAGCAGGGCATCGTATTCCTGGATGCGCAGGGGCTGTTTTTTTAAAATTTCATCTTCCGCGATAGCCCTGTCGACGAGCCCGATGAGTTCATCTTTACTCAGGTGATTCAACACATACACCTGACAGCGCGATAAAAGGGCGGGGATCACTTCAAAAGACGGGTTTTCCGTCGTCGCGCCGATGAGGGTCACGATCCCTTTTTCCACCGCCCCGAGCAGGGCATCCTGCTGGCTTTTAGAAAAACGGTGGATTTCGTCGATGAACAGGATAGCGCCTTTGCCTTGCTGAAACAGGTTTTGTTTGTCGGCACTTTCAATGGCGTCCCGGATATCCTTTACCCCGGCATTGATGGCGGAGAGTTGGAAAAACGGTTTGTGCAACAGTTTGGCGATCAGTTGCGCCAGGGTCGTTTTACCTACACCTGGAGGTCCCCACAGGATAAAAGACGGGATTTTACCGCGGTCGATGGCCTGGCGCAACACGGCCCCTTCACTTACGAGGTGTTGTTGACCTACGAAAGAATCGAGGGTTTGCGGGCGCATCCGTTCAGCGAGCGGTATCATGGAAGGTATGTATGGGTGAGCGTGAAAGAAACGACTACTTTTGTCAGGCAAATGTACGCGAATTCTCGCGCAAATCCGCAAGTATTCGCGTGAATACTTGCGGATTTGCGCGAGAATTCGCGTACATTTGTTTTTTTATTAAAAAATTCGCTTATGCTTATCGAACGTGCACTCAAGCAGACACTCCAGCAACGCCTGACTGCAAGCAATAAAGTTATTTTGATTTTCGGCCCGAGACAAGCGGGTAAAACGACACTCGTAAGGGAAGTTATTGCGAACTTTGGGGGGCGGAAATTAGAGATTAATGCCGACGAGTTGCGCCATATTGATACCCTTTCCAGTCGGAATTTAGACCGGCTTACACAGCTGGTAGCCGGCTACGATTTGTTGTTTCTCGACGAGGCTCAACGTGTTCCGGAAATCGGTATCAACCTGAAAATATTACACGACCAGATACCTCAACTGCGTATTATTGCCACTGGTTCATCATCGCTTGATCTTGCCTCTCAAACGCGTGAACCGCTCACTGGTCGTACGCGTACCTATCAATTACTACCACTTGCGATGAGTGAATTGGCTACGCATTTCAATCGTTACGAGTTAGACAACAAACTTGAAAACCTGCTCCTTTTTGGCGGATACCCAGAGGCTTTTTCAGCAACAAATAAAGCAGATAAAATTGAATACCTGCGGGAACTGACAGCTTCCTACCTTTTTAAAGACCTGCTCGAAGTAGGAGCAATCAAATACAGCCCTAAACTTCGTGACCTGGTGCGGATGCTGGCTTTCCAGATTGGTTCAGAGGTTTCCATCAATGAACTGTCAAACAAATTGCAACTTCATCGCGATATTGTCAACAATTACATAGATTTATTAGAAAAAACATTTGTCATCTTCCGCTTGGGTGGATACAGCCGAAATCTTCGCAAAGAAATCACACGACATGATAAAGTGTTTTTCTGCGACCTCGGAGTACGCAATGCCATTATTGAAAATTTTAAACCTTTAGACCAACGCGAGGACAGTGGCAGACTTTGGGAAAATTTCCTGTTCGTCGAACGTATGAAAACCCAAATGTATCGGGGCGACTCCGCCAACAGGTATTTCTGGCGCACTTATACCGGAGCAGAATTGGATTATATTGAGGAGAAAAATGGACAACTTTTTGGGTACGAGTTCAAATTTTCCAATAAGGCAGCCAATGCTCCCAAAATATGGCAAGAAACCTATCCGAATGCTTTGTTTCAAACGATCAATCGCAGCAACTATTTAGACTTTTTGTTACCCACTCCGTAGATGTAAACTTCAGGTAATCCCCTCGGCCATTTTACCGATTTACCCGTCCACCAGAGTTACCATCCATCAAAGCCCGGACTTCTAAGCCCGGACTTCTAAGCGGAGCATGGTCTCTCCGAAACAAACAATCTGCATGGCCAAAAGTATACAAAAGGTGTGTTTATTACTCCGGTTTTTCCTTAAAATAAGTCTGCAAATGCCGGTAAAACCCCTCAAACGCCTGTATGCCCGCAGGTGTGATTTTGCAGATGGTGAGCGGATAGTTGTTGCGGTAGGTCTTTTCCACCTCGATATAACCGGCTTCCTGCAATTTATTGATTTGTACGCTTAAATTGCCGCTGCTTGCCCCGGTTTGATCTTTTATCGTATTAAAATCGGCTTCCTTGACCACCATCAGATACGACATGGCAGCCAGTCTCAATTGAGACAACAACAAACTGTCTAATTCTTCATACATGGATTAATGTTTTTTCGCGCGTTGCAACAGAAAACCGGGTATCAGATAACCCAGTGCCACAGCAATCGCCATGATGAGAGAATGCCAGAGGAAATCGGTAAACAGGCATGCCACTGCACCTGCCCAAACGATGGCAGCGCCCCAGACCAGGGGCCTGAAACTCAATACAACGCCGGACATGAACAGGGCGAAGCCCGTCAGGACCATAATGGGCTGGGTAGGGGGCAGGTGCTGCGCCACCGCAAATGCAATGAGCATAGGTAGCGAAATGCCAAAGCCAAGCCAGACCAGGCTGTACCATTTGAGTATCGTGTTGCGTTGAATTACCGTTTTTTGGCGCCGCCATTCGTATAAAATGGTCACCGGGACGCCGATAACAGGCAATATTGCCCATGCAAAATGCTTGTTGTCCATACCCTCTGCTTGCGACATGTAAAAATCGACCAAACCGGCGGCAACAACCAGTATACCCCACAACAACAGGTGAAATCCGTTGTCCTGTACATCGCGTTTGGCTTTTTCAATGGTCTGGTGAATGACCAAAAGGCTTTCTTCGGGAGTCAATTTTGATTCTGAGTTTTCCATTTCCGTTTAATTTAGAATATAAAACTGGTACAAATGTAAAGTAGTTTATTTTATAAACCAAATTTATTTTTGCTAAATACCCAAAATCGTAGTGGTGGCATGGGTTTAAGAAGGACTTCTTAAACCCATGCCACCACTAAAAGCCTGAACAACATACATTTGCAGCCAAAATAATTCCTTCTAATGAAAAAAAATATTGCGCCGCTGCTGTTGTCCATTGTGTCTCTTTTCCCTTTTTGTAAAACCGCAGCGCCCACCAATGCGCCCAAACCCGCCGAACAGTACAATACGGAGGTAGAACAGCCGCTCGTATCTACCCTGACCATCCCCGTAAATATTTCGGTGGACGACCTGGTGCGCTCCCTCAACGCAAGGCTTTCAGGCAGAGCGCTTTATGAAGATTATTCCTACACCGACAACGGCAACGACGGACTGATGATGAATGCCTGGAAAAGCCAGGATATCACCTTGTTTTTCAGCGGCAATACGATCAAATACCGCATTCCGCTGAAACTATGGATAAAAAAAGAGCTGCTGCTGGGCGCTGCTGCGGAGGTGGAAGGCGAACTCGCCCTGAATTTTAAAACCACTTTCAGCATCAATGCGGACTGGACACTCAGCACACAGACGGAGGTGGAATACCACGAATGGATTTCCCGCCCGTATTTAAAAACAGGCCTCGGCAATATCAGCGTGGAAACCATTGCAAACCTGGGTCTGAACCGCAGTAAAAGGACTTTGTCCCAAACACTCGACCAGTACGTCAGCCAGCAAATCAGCCTGCGGCCTTATGTGCAGGAAGCCTGGACGGCTTTGCAGGAACCGATCCTGATGGATTCCCTGTACCAAATGTGGGTAAAAACCACGCCCACCGGGATTGCAATGACACCGATCACAACGTACAACAACGCCATTCGCGCCAAAATCGCCGTGGATTGCCTGAACGATGTCAATTTCGGCCAAAAACCATACTTCCGCGAAAATTCTACCCTGCCCAATCTGCGCCTGATCAGTGAGGCGCCGGATGATTACCAGGTGCGGATCGCGACGGATGTGCCTTTTCCGGAAGCGGAACGGCTTGCTAAAAACATGATGATCGGGCAGGTCTTCGAATCGGGGAAAAACAAGGTAAAAGTGGAGGATATTCAACTGTGGGGCAACAACGACAAAGTGGTGGTAAACTCCCGGCTCAGCGGCTCCTTCAACGGGAATATCTACTTTATCGGCAGGCCCGAATTCAATCCGCAGAAAAACCAGATCGAGGTAAAAGACCTTGATTTTCAGGTAGATACAAAGAATTTTCTGTTCCGGACGGCCTCCTGGATCTTTCAGGGAACCATCAAAAACCAGATGAAAAAAGCCATGACTTTTCCGCTGGATGAAAACATCAAAGCCCTGAAAGCGTCGGTGCAGGAATCGCTGAACTACTATGAAATACAGCCGGGCATTGTGCTCACGGGCACTGTGGATTCCGTTACAGTGGAAAATACGCGGGTGACGCCGACGAGTATCCGGGTGAATTTGTTTTCGAAGGGGAAGGTGAATGTGGATGTGAAGGGGTTGTGAGCAACCATTACGCCAATGCGCACACCGCCCACACAGCCAGCAACGCCACCAGCAGCCCAATCACCAACAATATCATCCGCCCCTGCCGATACTGGCTTTCAGCATTGGCCTCCGTAATAGTAACCAGGTAGTTGAACCGGTGCGGAATCCGCGACAACAAGGCGAGAATAATGGCAATAACAGTGGCGATGCCAGGCATCACAAAAATCATTTTTTTGCTGCCATAACCGTCGGCCAAGCCGGAAAAATTATAGTGTGTGACAATCGTATCCGGTAAATCCCGGTAATACAAGGCAGCCAGGATCCAGGACAGGATCAGTGTCGCAACGGCGGTGAGTGCCACCACAATTTCCATAAAAGTTGGTGGAAGATGTAAAACAGGGCGTTTTTCCATGGTGTATCTTCAATTGAGGCGGTGACTTGAAGTCACCGCCTCAATTTTCTATAGTATTCAACTACCAATCAGCCGCCGATGGTAATTTACTTGCCCCAGGTGGTAACTCAAATGCCCCATCAGGTGCAGCAGCATAAAGTCCATCTTCAATACTTTACCATCTTTTTCGATGGGATAATCGCCCTGAAAATCTGCATCCGATAAGCCACTCAATGCTTTTTTTACCACTTCTATTACAGCGTCAATTTGTGCGTTCAGAACGCTTCGCGGGATGTTTTTTAGCGAAAACTCATCGTCGCGATGCCTGATATAACCTGTCTTGCCGATACCATGACCGATAAAATGATTGAGGTTGCCCAGCAAGTGCAGGCATAAATTGCCGGCTGAATTGCTGATGCCGGCTTCCACGATCCAGATGTTGTTTTCATCCGAATACAGGTTGATTTCCTCGCGGAGTTTGCGGAGGTCGCGTTCGAAGATGGTGAGGAGAGCGGATTGCATGTTTTAGTGTTTTAGTGTTTTGGTGTTTTAGTGGGTGCGCTGCTCTATTGTTTGTAGTGCCTGGAGCGAAGTACCTCAAAAACACCAAAACACCAAAACACCAAAACACCAAAACACTTGTTCATACCCACTTCACCGAACTTCCTTCCGGCGCGGACTGCACTTCGAGCAAATGTGGGAAATAATCTTTCAGGCTTTCAATATGTGAAACAATGTAAATCTGCCGGAATTGTTCCTGTAAGTAATTGAGTGCCAGCATCATTTCGAGTCGGCGCTCCTCGTCCTGGCTGCCGAATATTTCATCGAAAGCCAGAAATTCGATGCGTTGTTCGGCGCCGCTCAGTTCCATAATGGCTTTGGTAATAGCGATGCGCAGGCAAAAATTAGCCAGGTCCACTTCGCCGCCGGAAAAACGATCGATGGGGTAAAAAATGCCGCCGTCGGCAATGGTAAAATCGAAGTTTTCGTCGACCCTGATGCTTTCGTACTTGCCTTTGGTGATTCGGCTGAACAGGTCGCTGGCTTCGCGGCTGATGCCCGGGCTTACTTTTTCGAGGATTTCCGTTTTGAACAGGTTCAGCATTTCAGCCAGTTTGCGCAGCAGCTCGGTTTCTTCCAGTTTATCGCTGATTTGTGCGAGAATTCGGTCGTTTGCAGCAATTTTCTCGCGGCTTCGGTTGATATCGCTCTGCAATTCGAGCACGGTCCGGTGCAGCATCTGTACCGTCGACGATTGGTTGCTGAGCACTTCGCTGAAACTGGTGAGCGATTGTTTGGCGGCTTCGTAGCGCTGAGGATCGTGTCCGACAGCCTGTAGTTCGGTTTGTTTTGACCGTACTTGTTCTGTTGCCTCCACGATCCCTTTTGCCGTTTTTTGCAGGTCCGTTTCAACAGCCGGCCGTTCGCGGCGGAGGTAGTTTTCATTGCCCAGGAACTCGCGGTAACGCGGCTCCAGTTCGGTCAGTTTGTTTTTCAGGGTTTGGTAAGCGGCCGCATCAAAATGTACCTCGCCGATTTCGCGGAGAATGGTGGCGTCGGCAACCAGTTTGGCCTCCCATTGCTGCAATTGCATCGACTCCATTTGTTGCTGGCGTTTCAGTTCCTGCAAACGCGACTGTTCCTTGATCAGGTTTTCCACTTCCTGGCGTACAGTCTGCTGGCGGTTTTTTAGCAGCAGACCTGCTTCTGTTACTGTTTTTTTTGCAGCATCAAATTTGTGCAACTCATTGGTTTGCAATGCATTGATTTCGGTATTTAATTCAGCCAAAGCCCTTTCGTAGCCTTCTAGCAGGGGTTGCAGACAGGTAGGGCAGTTCCCTTCTTTGCCGAGCGCCTGCAAGCTGCTCACCTTTGCGCTGCGCTCGTTGATACGGCTTTTAAACTCCGCTATTTGCGCCTCATAACCGCGCAATTCGGCGCGTTTCTCTTCCATTTCCGCTTCCAGCGCAGCGATAATCTGTTCCTTTTCCTGCAAAGTGGCACTGACGTCAGGCAGTCGAATCAATGCCTGATCGAGCTCCTCCAGTTTTTGTTTCTGGGCGGTTATTTTTTCCTGGTCTTCCGCAATCCTGTGGCTGCGCGCTTCTTTATTGATGTGGCGCTGTTGTTCTTTTTCGAGCGTTTCCAGCGCTTTTTTATCCGCTTCGTATGTGGCAAATTCGCCTCTGACGGTATCCTGTTGTGCCTGTTGTTGTTGCAGGTCCAGGCTTTTTTGCTGTAGCGCTTCCTGCTGGGCGGTGAGTCCGGTCAGTCGTTCCTGCAACTGGCTCAGGCTGCGGTGCAGCGTGTTGAATTGTTGCAGGCGCCGTTCTTCTTCTTCAAATTTTTGTTTTTCAACCGTGTATTGCGCTTCAACAGCGCGTTGCTTTTCCGTTTCTGTATTCAGGTCCAACTGACTGGTATTCAGCGCGTTGCTTTGCTCCTGAATGCTGTTTTGCAGCGATTCCAGTAATTCGTCGGACATCAAATTCTGGCGCTGTCCGGTCATCTGGCTGCTCAGGTCGCGGATGTCGCCGTTGACGCGGGTTTGAATGTCGTCGAGGGTATCGAGGCCGAGCATCCGGCGCACCATCCGTTT
>JADLCC010000571.1 GCA_020847425.1 Saprospiraceae bacterium | reverse complement strand
GGTCTATCGGATTGATTTCCAATGTGTTATTTGTCATCTATATCGCTGTTCAGTTTCTGGGCGGGCATGATTCGGATATGGATGCCGGGCACGACAGCGATTATCTGGGCATATTGAGCATACGAGGGCTGCTGGCATTTGGCATGTTCCTGGGTTGGACAGGCCTCGTTGTGCTGCAAGCGGGTTTGGGCATGACCGCTGCCCTGATTGCAGGTGCACTGGCAGGTATCCTGGCTTCCTGGCTGGCCTGGCGGCTTATCCAGTTGCTTTTGCGCTTACAAGTGTCGGGCACACTCGATCCCGAGCGCGTCGTCGGGCAAACCGGCAGCGTACACCTGCGGATTCCGGCCAAACTGAAAGGCACGGGAAAAGTGATGGTCGAAGTACAGGGAGCGCTGCGTGAACTGGATGCCGTATCGGAAGCAGGCGAAATCCCGACTGGTACTCCGATCCTCATTGTAGGCCGTACAGCAGACGGCACATTTGTCGCCCAACCGTTTGAAACCGCGCCCTAGCACCTCTTCCGATACAAGTAAAAGAAAAAGGCAAACTTGATGTAAACCCCTGGTTTTCAATCTTTTTTGCCCCAATAACCTTTGCCTTTTCAACACAATCTCCAACCATTTCAATTCAAACCTTATGTCACCTGTTCTTATGCTGATTATCTTCCTGATAGTCTTCCTGTTTATTGTAGGTTCGATTTTTATTTCGCGCTACAAACGATGTCCATCCGACCGGATTCTGGTCATTTATGGTAAAACCGGCGCAGGGCAATCCGCCCGCTGTGTGCACGGCGGCGCTGCATTCATCTGGCCCGTTATTCAGGACTATTCATTTCTCGACCTGACGCCCATTTCCATTGATGTCGATCTGCGGAATGCGCTCAGCAAACAAAACATCCGGGTGGATGTGCCTTCGCGTTTTACGGTGGGCATCTCTACCGAACCGGCTGTTATGACCAATGCGGCAGAGCGCCTGCTGGGTCTGGATAGTCAGGCTATCAAAACGGTATCGCACGATATCATCGTCGGCCAGATGCGCCTCGTCATTGCCACGATGGATATCGAGGAAATCAATGCCGACCGTGACAAATTTTACAGCAACGTATCGCACCACGTAGAAAGCGAATTGAAAAAAATTGGCTTGCGGCTGATCAACGTAAACGTGACGGATATCCACGACGAATCAGGATACATCCAGGCTTTGGGTAAAGAAGCCGCAGCGAAAGCCGTAAACGATGCGCGTATCTCTGTTGCGCAGAAAATCCGCGACGGTAGCATCGGTGAATCGGAAGCGCAACGAGAAATGCGCATTAAAGTATCCGACACACAGGCATTATCCATGATCGGTGAAGCCGAAGCCCAGCAAATGCAGCGCTCCAAAGTAGCGAATGCCGAGGCGATTGCCGCTTCCGGCGAGGCCGAAGCCCAGCAACTCCAGCGGATCAGGGTGGCGGAAGCCAATGCAAGGGCCATCGAGGGTGAAAACCTGGCGCGTATTCAAGTCGCCAAATCCGAAGCGGAACGCCGACAGGCGGAAGCAGAGTCGACGCGTCTGGCGATGACCTCCGAAAAAGTACAATCGGCAAAAGCGCTGGAAGATGCTTATAAAGCCGAAGAATCTGCCGAGTTGGCCCGCGCAGCGCGGGAAAGAGCTACCCGCGAAGCAGACGAACTGGTGCGTGCGAACATTGAAAAACAAAAAGTAGAAATCAATGCGGAAGCGCAGGCCGAGCAAATACGCCGGATTGCAAGAGGTGAAGCGGACGCCATTTTTATGCGTCAGGAAGCCGAAGCGCGGGGTTTGCTGGAAGTGCTGAGCAAACAGGCCGAGGGTTTCCAAAAAATCGTGGATTCTGCCGGCGGAAATACCCGGGAAGCCGTATTGCTGTTGATTGCCGATAAATTGCCCGAACTGGTAAAAACCCAGGTAGATGCCATAAAAGGTATCAAAATCGATAAAGTGACCGTATGGGAAGGTGGCAATCAAACCAACGGCGATGGCAACTCAACCTCCAATTTTATTTCCGGGCTGTACCGATCCGTACCGCCGCTGACCGATTTGCTCAATATGGCCGGCATGGAATTGCCCGAATATATGGGTAAAAAACAGGCGGCAGTGGAAGCGGGGAAAGAAGAGAAAAAGTAGTGTATAGTGTTTGGTGTTTAGTGTTTAGTGTTTAGGGCAAAGCGCCCTAAACACTAAACACTAAACACTATACACTACTTTTGTTCAGAAGAATCGCCGGCCTGCTTTTGCCGGTTGCGCCTGCCAAAAAACTTGGGATGCACCACCAGCAAACCGAATGATTCGCCGTCTTCTTTACCGGTTTTAGCGTGGTGGGCGCCATGCGCCCTCAGGATGGCCCTCGAAAAAGGGCTGTCCAGTTGCCGGAACCATGGGAAACGCTGGTGGATATACACATCGTGTATCAGGAAATACGTCAGCCCGTATAAGGAAATGCCGACACCGACAAACAGCACCCAAAAATGTGGGCTCAAGCTGCCATATATGTAGCAAAACATGGAAGGCAGGGCAAAAACCAGGAAAAATCGGTCATTTTTTTCAAAAAAACCATTTTTTTCGTGTTTGGGGCGGTGGTGGTCTTCATGCCATTGCCACAAAAGCCCGTGCATTACGTATTTGTGTGTAAACCACGCCATGAACTCCATGCCGACATAAGCGGCGAGTGTAATAAGGGTATAGATCAGCCAGGTTGCCATAGATAGAGGTTGAATGTTCTTGTGTTTTAGTTTTCTAGTGTTTTTGTATTTTGGTGTTTTTGTATTTTGGGCTGCCGTTCTTTTGGTCTAACAACCAGGTTATGAGCGAAGAACCCTCTAAAACACAAAAACACTAAAATACAAAAACACTAGTAAACAAAAACACAAAAACACCTTTTGCCCGCGAATGTTTGCCTTCCGGGCTTTTTTGGTAAAAAATTGATGTCGAACGCCCCTGAAAAACGGCCGCCCGGAAAAAATTGATCACCTTTGCCCTTCCGTCAAAGGTGAAAGTTTCATGACCTACCGCGATACCATCGACTACCTGTACCGACAGCTGCCTATGTTTCAGCGTGTCGGCCCTGTGGCGTATAAAAAAGACCTGACCAATACCCTTGCGCTTTGCGAACACCTCGGCAACCCGCAAAACCGCTTTCGCACTATTCATGTCGGCGGCACCAATGGAAAAGGTTCGGTAAGCCATATGCTCGCCGCCATTTGCCAGGCTGCGGGGCTTAAAACAGGTTTGTACATCAGTCCCCATTACAAGGATTTCAGGGAGCGCATCAAAGTGGATGGGCGGTACATTCCTCAGCGTCGCGTGGTGGAATTTGTGGAAAACAACCTCGAACAAATCGAAACCATCCAGCCTTCTTTTTTTGAACTCTGTGTGGCCATGGCTTTTGATCATTTCGCCCGGGAAAAGGTGGATGTGGCAATTGTTGAAGTGGGCCTGGGCGGTCGCCTCGACAGCACCAATGTCATCACGCCGCTGCTCAGTGTGATCACCAATATCAGTTACGACCACCAAAACCTCCTGGGTGATACCTTACCCGAAATCGCCGGCGAAAAAGCAGGCATTATCAAGCCAGGCATACCCGTGGTCATTGGTGAAACCCAGCCGGAATCGGCGCCTGTTTTTGAACAAAAAGCCCGGGAAATGGGTGCGCCCATCGTTTTTGCCGACCGGCATTTTGAAGCCATTGAAGCAGACAAGAACGACTGGCAATCCAATCATTACCGCATTTTTAACAACAACAAACCTTACCTCGACAACCTGGAAGTGGATGCTTCCGGGCCATTTCAGGCGCGTAATGTGGCTACTGTGTTACAGGCCTGGGAACTACTGCAAACTGCCACATTGCCCAGAATTCCGGATGTAAAAGCCCTGCGGGCCGGGTTGTCCCAACTGCGAACGCTTACCCGTTTTATGGGCCGCTGGCAAATTATTGGAACACAGCCGACGGTGCTTTGCGACAGCGCGCACAATGAAGCGGGCCTGCGCATGGCTTTTGAACGGATTTTGTCGATGCCTTTCCGGAAATTACACATTGTAACTGGGTTTGTGAATGATAAAGAAGTAGGCAAAGTGCTTGGGTATTTCCCGCAGCATGCCCGCTATTATTTTGCAAAAGCCGATATACCGCGCGGCCTGGAGGCAACTGTTTTACTGGAAAAAGCAACAGGTTTTGGGTTGAATGGCCGTGCGTATGCTTCCGTGCACAATGCCTTGAAAGCCGCCCGCCGCGCCGCTGAGCCTGATGACCTTGTTGTTGTAATCGGTAGTATTTTCGTGGTGGCTGAGGTGCTGTGATGAAGGTTGATGAGGGTTTATAAGGGTTGATGAGGGTTGATATTCATCTGCCCGTGAATGAAGCGATTTTTCTTTTTCCCGGGCAGATGAATATCAACCCTCATCAACCCTTATAAACCCTCATCAACAGCATTTATTAAATATTATATCATGTTGAAACGATTTTATCTCACAAGTTTTATCCTTTGCTGGCTGGTATTCGACGCTTTTGCGCAAACAGCCACCGTTTTCGGGCGCATTACCGATGCTGCAACGGAGCAACCGATAGAGCTGGTAACGGTATATGTCAAAGGCGGTAAAAGCAATACTGCTTCGGATGAGCGCGGCAATTTTTCCATTCAGGTGCCTGCTAATCAGCGGGTTACGCTGGGTTTCCGCCGCGTGGCATTTAAAGAAAGCAGTGCCGATATTTTGGCTTTGCAGCCCGGCGCGCGTTTCGCACTCGATCTGGCTATGGCGCCTGTTCAGTCCAATCTGGAGGTAGTCATCAGCGAACGCCGGCTCGACGACGGCGGCATGGTGAAGGAAAAAAACCTGAAAGACCTGCGGCTGCTGCCCAGCGCCACAGGCAACCTCGAAAGCGTGCTACCACACCTGGCGCTTGGCACTTCAATGGGCACAGGCGGCGAACTCACTTCCCAGTACCAGGTGCGCGGCGGCAATTACGATGAAAACCTGGTATACGTCAATGATTTTGAAATATACCGCCCGCAACTGATCCGCGCCGGACAGCAGGAAGGGCTGACATTCCCCAATATCGACCTGGTCCGCGACTTGTCCTTCTCTTCCGGCGGTTTCCAGTCGAAATATGGCGATAAAATGTCGTCCGTTCTGGATATTAAATACAAACGCCCGGACAGCCTGCGCGCCAGTGCCAATGCAAGTTTGCTGGGCGCTTCCGCGCATGTAGAAGGCAGTTTGAAACTCAAAAAAGATGATTACCGCGCTTTTCGTTACCTGGTGGGCGCACGCTATAAAACAACGCGGGTACTGCTCGGCAGCCTCGACGTGGAAGGTGAATACACGCCTGATTTTACGGACATTCAAACTTACCTGACCTACGACCTGAGCCGATCCTGGCAGGTCGGTCTGATTGGTAATTACAATCGCTCCGTATATACATTTAAACCGGAAAGCCTGGCCAGGGCCTTCGGACTGGTGGATTATGCGCTCCAGTTGCGCACGGCTTTTGACGGACAGGAAGTGGATGATTTTACCCAGGCTATGGGCGGCGTTTCGTTTACCTTTTTGCCGGAACGGGAGCATAATCCCCTGTACCACAAATTTTTAGCATCCGTATGGCGCAGCCAGGAAAACGAACGATTCGATATTCTGGGCTACTACATTCTTGGCGAACTGGAGGAAAACCTCGGCTCGGATGATTTTGGCGAAATTGTCAATATCCTGGGTCAGGGCACCCAGCACACCTGGGTGCGGAACTACCTCACGGCCGATGTGCGCAACGTCGAATACAAAGGCGGTATCGAACTGCAACGCGACAGTTTCGATGCGGGCCTGACGCGCAGCCATTTCTTGCAATGGTCGGCCAAATGGCAAAACGAACAGATTCTGGATAAAATCAACGAGTGGGAGCGCCTGGATTCGGCGCTGTATTCCCTGCCGTACGATACCACTTTGCTGCTCGTCCGGAAAGTGCTGAAAACCCGCAACAGCCTGCAAAGTGATCGTTTCAGCGCGTTTTTCCAGGATACCTGGACCTGGCGCAAAGACGGGGTGCGGGAGATTCAGGCCATTGCCGGCCTGCGCGGACAGTACTGGACGCTGAACGGCGATTATTTTGTCACGCCGCGGGCACAGATTTTATACAAACCCCTGAATACCAGGAAAGATATTTCCTACCGGCTCGCTACCGGATTGTTTTTCCAGCCCGCTTTTTACCGCGAAATGCGCAACCTGAACGGCGTAGTGAATACCAACCTGAGCGCACAAAAATCGGCGCACCTGGTCGGCGGATTTACCTATGATTTCCTCTGGGGCAAACGCCGCCCCGTGAAAATGCGCCTCATTGCGGAAGCCTACTACAAACAAATGTGGGACCTGGTTTCGTACGATCTGGACAATGTGCGGGTGCGCTATTCGGGTCAAAACGACTCCAGAGGTTACGCTACGGGCCTCGACCTGCGCCTGAACGGCGAATTTGTGCAGGGCGCGGAAAGCTGGATCAACCTCTCTTTTCTGCGTACCCGGGAATCCATCGACAGCGTGCAGCACCGGGTCAGGAATGTCGGCGACCGGGTGGGGCACGATGTAAAAGATGTTCCCCGGCCCACGGACCGGCTCTTTACCATGTCCATGTTTTTTCAGGATTACCTGCGCAAAAACAAAAACATCCGGATGCACCTGAACCTGACAATGGGCACGGGTTTGCCCTTCGGTGTATTGGATAACAATATTGTTTACCGAAATTCATACCGCTTTGCACCCTACCACCGCGTCGATATCGGTTTCGGGTTCCAATTGTGGAAGCAGGCCTGGCGGCGCAACCGCCCACACCATTTCCTGCGGTTTACCCGCGATACCTGGGCGAGCCTGGAAGTGTTTAACCTGCTGAAAGTGGCCAATGAGGCTTCCAATACCTGGATTAAAACCATTGAAAATACGCAGTATGCCATTCCGAATTACCTGACGGGACGGCGGATTAATTTGCGTATCCGGATGGATTTTTAGGCACTTGATTGCTCTTCGCTTTGCTGCTTTAAATATGAGTCATGTTGGCACTAACAGGAAGTTTCGGCGAAAAAAACACCATTTTGGACGATATTTAAAAGATTTGACCGACGCTTGCCGATTCCTTTGGCCCTGTCAAACCAAATTTTCCAAACCAATCATTTATTTATGAAACTGTGTTCCGCTTTATGCGCTCTTTTTCTGCTCTTTACTGCTTCTGTTACAGCACAAGATGCCGCTTTACAGGCGCAATTCGATCAATTGCTTCAGGCCCAATACCCTGCTGACGGGCCGGGCGCTGCTGTGCTGGTGACCAAAAAAGGCCAGGTTATTTATCAAAGAGCCATAGGAATGGCCGACCTGGAACTGGACGTGCCGCTCAAAACCGATCATGTATTCCGCATCGGTTCGGTTACCAAACAATTTACGGCAGCGGCCATTTTGCTGCTTACCGAACAAGGCAAACTCAGCCTGCAGGACGAAATCACCAAGTTTATTCCCGATTACCCGACTCTGGGCAAAACGATTACAGTCACACATTTGCTCAACCATACCTCCGGCATTAAAAGTTATACAGGCATGGAAGAATGGGATGATATGACGCGCCGGAAAGATTTTACACCCGCTGCGCTGGTCGATTTTTTCAAAAACCAGCCGATGGATTTTGAACCCGGAACGAAGTACAAGTACAACAACTCCGCTTATGTCCTGCTGGGTTTTATCATTGAAAAAGTGTCGGGCAAATCTTATGCATCATTTATCGATGAAGCATTTTTTCAACCGCTGGGCATGCGCCATTCTTATTACGGCGATGTAAAACCACTCATCAAAAACCGGGCAAACGGTTATACGGAAGCGGAACCATCGGGTTTTGCCAATGCCGACTACCTGAGTATGACCCAGCCTTACGCGGCAGGTTCCATCATGTCGACGGTGGAAGACCTGACTACCTGGACGCTGGCTGTGCACAACGGGAAAGTACTTCAGCCGGAATCGCTGAAAAAAGCATTTACGCCCAACATCCTCCCTGATGGCACAAACACGTATTACGGTTTTGGCTGGAATATCAAAAACATGATGGGTAGCCCAAGCATCGAGCATGGCGGCGGCATCAATGGTTTTTTGAGCAGCCTGGTTTATGTAAAAGGAGAAGATGTCTGTGTGGTAATTCTAACCAATTGCGACTGCAACGGCCCAGATCCGCTGGCCGACAAACTGGCCGCGCTTGCTGCGGGAAAAAACCTGGCTCCAACAGCACTTAAACTGGAAAACAGTGTACTAGAGCAATACACCGGCGTGTATGAAAATGATAAAAAAGAACAGCGCATCATCACGCTGGAAGGCGGGGTGTTAAAATCCCTGCGTACGGGCGGTTCAAAATATACCATCGTGCCTTATGCGACCGATCAGTTTTATTTTGAAAATTCCATGTCCCGCATTCGATTTGTCCGCGAGCCCAAAGGCGCTAAAAAAGTGACCAAAGCCTTTGTCAGCGACCGGAATACGGAAGATAACCTGTGGGTAAAAACGGATAAACCCATTCCTGCCGGCCGCGCAGAGATGCAACTCACGGAAGCCCAACTCGAACCTTTTGTTGGAGAATACCAACTGGCGCCGGGTTTCAGCATCACAGTTACCCGCGAAGGGAAACAACTGTTTTGCCAGGCAACGGGGCAATCCCGTTTCGAGGTGTTTGCGGAGTCGCCTACCCGGTTTTTTCTGAAAGTGGTGGATGCGACCATAGAATTTTATCCGGATGCAACGGGCAAAGTACCTGAAATGGCCTTGTTTCAGGGAGGACAGGAGATTCCGGGGACACGGGTGAAATGATCAAAAAAGCAAGATATAATGGAACACGGATGGAACGGATTAGACACGGATTTTAAGGATTTCTTCCCTGATCCGTGTCTAATCCGTTCCATCCGTGTTCCCTTAAATCTTGACGATTTTCTGCACCACAGGTCCGTTCTTCGTAACGAAAGTAAAAAAGTAAATCCCGCCGTTTAAGTTTAAAAATTGGCTTTCCAGTTGTCGCCAGTCATCCGATGCGGGTTGCTGAATAGAAAAAAGCAATTTCCCATCAGAACTACACAAAAAAGCAGCCTGGATCTGTTCCGTATGCGCCACTTCGAAGCGCAGCTGCTGCCGGAACGGATTGGGAGCGATTACAACATTTGACGCGGCGCTTTCTGCCTCGTTCGTTGCGCTCGATTCCGGGGTGATAAAAACCTTGAACAGGCGTTTGTTGGCAACAGACGGTGTGAAATTGGGTATTTCCGCCTTGATCCCGCCGTACAACCAGCCGACAAACGTGCGGCCATTCAGGTTGTGCAACTGGATAACCTCATTGCCGTAATGGGGAACATCGTCTGCCGGCACAAAAATCATATTGGTACCCAGCAGGTCGTCAAAACGCTCAGGCAGCAAATATTCCGTACTGCTCCCGTCTGCCCGGCGGCGCAGAGCAGTGATATCGCGGATAAAAGGTACTTTTTCATCGTAGCCTATCTGCCCCGAACCCTGATCCCAATAATGCGTGCTCAACCCTGCAAAAAAGATCGAATACATGCTGCTGTCCACAGCATTGTACATGGGCAGTACAGGGCAGGTATATTGGGAAAATTGCTGTTCAAACGAGGCATCCAGTGTGAAAATATTGTCGTTACTGATATAAATCGGGTTGTAAAAAGGCAGATTCTGCGTGTACTGAAAAACGCCGCCGTACAAGCCCAGCGCTTCCGAGCCATCGGGACGGATAACCGGCGCCATGGAAAAGTCACGGCGGTGCAGTTGTTGGGTATTCACAAACGCACTGTAATCACTCACATACGGCGTGTTATTAGCCGTCAGGTTGATCTTGAATTTTTTGATCTCATTGGTATAGGTCTGCGAAAAAGTCGGTACGCCATTGTCGGAGTACAATCCTGAAAAATCGTGCCCGCCGACGAGGTAGTACCAGTCGCCCAGTTTTTCCATTTCGCCGCCGCAGACCTGAAAATTTCCCGATTCAATTTGGTGGAACGCCAAAGAAGGGTCCTGACCGGCAATCATTTTTGACACCAGCAGCGGCAAATTCACGGAAGTAAGGGTGTTGAAAGTGACAAACTTGTTCTGCAAAACATCCTTTCCGTAACCGCCTATGATGAACAGATGTGCGCTATCCTGTGCGTATTGCGGATTGGTGGCTTTCAGCGGGTCAATGAAAATGCCGCTGAGGTTTTCGATGGCATAAGTATATTCTGCACCCGTTTCCGGGTTGAGCAGGCGGATGTGCACATTGGCTTCGTCTTCCGGAAATCCGGTGACGGCAAAAAATCCGTGCAGACCGCCGACCCGGCCGCCGATGGCAATCCACCATTCATTCCAGCGGGCAAAAGCGAAGGAGTGCAGGCCGGGCAGTTCGTCCTGCGTAGCATCTTCCAGTTCGAGTTCAAAAGGTAGTTCGGCGGAATTGCCCAGGGTTTGGCTTTGCAGCCCGGAAGAGCAGAAAAAGGAACAAATTATTACGAGCGTAAGGCAGGTGTTTTTCATTGGATTGGTATGATTTGGTTTTGAAAATCAATTGTTTAGGTCAAAAATAAATGACTTGTTTTTCTTTGGGACCAATATTCAACGAATGGGAAAATGCCTTCAACGAATGGTAATAGTTGGAACTAGGATTTAAAGGATAAAAATGGATTTACGGGATTTGGGTGGCTCGGGAATGCATGGAATCCTATAAAATCCTTTTTATCCTTTAAATCCTAGTTCCAACTATTTTTTCCACCACCCCTTGCATATCCCAATCTCTTTATCGTACCTTTGTATCATTGTACTGATACGTTAATACAAAATAAAAACGCTGAGCGGCGGAGAAAATACCTCAACCCTCAACAATCTCAACAAATAATGAATACCACTCAAACTGCGTACAAAGACCTGATTTTGCAATCTGAAGGCTATTTTGGGCCATATGGCGGCTGTTTTGTGCCGGAAGTATTGTTGCCAGGTTTGCAGGAGATCGCCGCCGCATTTGACGAACTGAAACTGGACGAAGCGTTTCTGGCGGAATTCCACGATACGCTGCACACTTTTTCAGGTCGCCCTACGGCTTTTACACCTTTGCCACGACTGACGGAGGAAATCGGCGGCGCGCAGTTGTTTCTGAAAAACGAAGGCCTGAACCATACCGGCGCGCACAAAATCACCCACTGTATCGGCCAGATTCTGCTGGCCAAACGCCTGGGCAAAAAACGGATCATAGCCGAGACCGGCGCCGGACAACACGGGTACGCTACAGCAGCCGTTTGCGCGCGGTTCGGCCTGGACTGTACGGTGTACATGGGCCGAAAAGACTACGAGCGACAGCGCCCCAATGTGTACTGGATGGAATTGCTGGGCACAAAAGTGGTGCCTGTGGAAGACGGCAGCCAGACCTTGAACGACGCGGTCATTGCCGCATTTAAGGATTGGGTAGCCAATCCGGAGAGTTATTACCTGCTCGGATCGGCGGTAGGACCGCACCCGTACCCGGCCATGAACACCTTTTTCCAGAAAGTAGTGGGCGAGGAAATTCGGAACCAATGCGTGGAGGCCACAGGTCGGCTGCCCGACTACTGCGTAGCCTGTGTGGGCGGCGGCTCCAACGCCATGGGTATGTTTTACGATTTCCTCGACGATGAAGAAGTGGGACTCATCGGTGTGGAAGCCGGCGGGCGCGGGGTACAGCCGGGTGAGCACGCAGCAAAAGTCCTGCACGGCCAATTGGGTATTTTTGAGGGTTATCACTCTTATTTTTTGCAGGATGGCGACGGAAATATCGCTGCCACGCATTCCGTTTCTGCGGGTTTGGACTACTGCGGCGTCAGCCCGATTCTGGCTTATCTGGCTGATGAGGGCCGGGTACAGTTTGCTACGGCTAGTGATGCGGCAGCCCTGGCAGCCGTACAGCGGTTGGCCCGCAAAGAGGGTTTGATCCCGGCCCTGGAGTCGGCACATGGTTTTGCCCATGCATTCGAACTGGCTGCAACGCTACCCAAGGATAAAATTGTAGTGGTCAACGCTTCCGGTCGCGGCGAAAAAGACCTGTTCATCACGATGCGGCATTTTCAGGAAGAAAGCCTGATCGCTTACGCCAAGCATCTGTTGAAGTAACCTACTGCACTTCGATATGTGTGAGGATAATTCGATTCAAAAAGCCGTTGCAAATGCTGGAATCCGGCGTGAAATCGAATTTTACCGGAATAGGAAATGTGGCGATTTGCAGGTCGATATCAGAGCCTTCCGGCAAACTGACAAACATATATGTCGTGTCGGCAGTTTGCAAAAACCAGCCGCCACAACAAGCGCATTTCCGATAATCCTGGCCGGTAATCTTGCCTTCCTGCAAGTTAGCGCAAGTATCAGGAGCGGTATCGTCCTGGCAGGCAAAGAATGTAATGCCTGCGCATAACAACAAAAAAAATACGGATTTCATAATCAATCGTTTTTTAAAAAGACATCAGAAAATATGGAAAGGTTGGGAGCTCAACAAATACCCGTCATGGCGCACCTGGTGCTGGGATACCCCACACTGGAAGCGAGCATCCAAACGGCTGAAACCTATATCGAAGCGGGCGTGGCGATTCTGGAATTACAAATTCCATTCTCCCATCCTACGGCAGACGGCCCGGTGATCACCTCTGCCTGCCAGGAAGCCGTAGAGCGACAGCACGTGAGCGTGGAAGACAGCCTCGCCGCCATCCGTACCATTCGCAACAAATACCCGGAGCAGGAGATCATGGTGATGTCCTACGTCAACCGGGTATTTGCCTACGGATTGAAAAAATTTTTCAGTGAAATGGAATTGTTGCGTGTTCGACACCTCATCATCCCGGATCTACCAGTAGATGATATGCTCCATTCCTCAATCCTCATTCCTCAATCCTCCTTAAAACTGGTTCCCGTACTCGCCGCCAACGTCTCCGACGCCCGCCTCGAAAAACTGCTGGCTATGGATTTCGACTTTTACTACCTGATGTCCGATTTTAAAATAACAGGCAGTGTTTTTAGTCTGAATCCCCGTTTACAAGGTGTAATTGACCGCATCAAAAAATCGTCGCCAGCCAAAAGAATTGGCATCGGTTTTGGCATTTCCACACCCGAACAAGCCCGATTTGTAACCAATGTGGCCGACGTGGCGATCATCGGTTCCGCATTGATACAGGCACAGCAAAACGGAAAACTGGAAGAATACCTGCACGACTTGAAAAAAGCGCTTAGCCCGGCAACTGAGCTTGTATAAAATCTGTTTAATGTCGGTTTGATTCAATACAAGAATTGATTCTTTCCAAAAATCAATTGAAAATCAATTTGAGTTTTTTCGCACTAATGCTTGAGTATCAACACTGATAACCAATAACGGATAACCGATAACCAGATATGCAATTCCAGCCCATTTTTCCACCACACAAACGCCCGATTCTCATTGCCGGTCCCTGCTCGGCCGAAACGGAAGAACAGGTGCTGGCTACGGCACACGGCCTGAAAAACCTGCAACCCGATCTGTTTCGGGCGGGCATCTGGAAACCACGCACCCGCCCAGGCGCATTTGAAGGTATCGGTGTGCCCGGATTGGCCTGGCTGCAACGTGTGAAGGAGGAAACGGGTATGAAAACAACCACCGAAGTAGCCAACGCGCAGCACGTCCACGAATGCCTCCAACACGGCGTCGATGTGCTCTGGATCGGCGCGCGCACCACCGTTAATCCTTTTTCAGTGCAGGAAATTGCCGATGCCCTGGCTGGGACAGATATTCCGGTGATGGTTAAAAACCCGGTAAACCCCGACTACAAACTCTGGGTAGGCGCTATAGAACGCCTGTACAAAGCCGGTCTGCGTCGTATCGCCGCTATCCACAGGGGCTTCTCGACCTACGGCGACTCCAAATACCGGAATGTTCCGCGCTGGCAAATGGCGATCGACCTGATGGAAGAATTCCCGGGACTGGAAGTCATCTGCGACATTTCCCATATTTGCGGCCGGCGCGATATCCTTGCCGAAACAGCACAAAAGGCTTATGATCTTCACTTCAACGGCCTGATGGTAGAAGTCCATCCCGAACCGGATACGGCCTGGAGTGATGCGGCGCAACAAATTACCCCGGTGCAGTTCGGCCAGATGACCGGCGCACTCCTTCAACGCAGTGCCACTTCCGATGACCCCGATTATCTCCTGAAAATTGAAAATTTCCGGCAGCAAATAGATGAATTCGACGAAGAGATCATCCACCTGATTGCACAACGCATGCAAATGGTGCGCGAAATCGGGTATGTCAAAAAAGATAAAAATATCGCCATTTTCCAGCCCGAACGCTGGCGCGCACTAGCAGATGCCTGCCGCCGCAGAGCGGATAAAAATGAGTTGAGCCGCGAATTTATCGGCTTGTTCCTCGAAGCCATTCACCAGGAAGGGATCAACCAGCAGGAGAAGGTGATGAATCAAGGGGTAAGCACTGAAGTTGCCGCCGCCGGCAATCTGTGGATGAATGATTGACGTTTGGTGCAAGACTGCAAACTTTTGTCTGAATTGTGTTAAAGGGCAGAATAAAAAGTTTCGGAGCGCTTGACATGAGAAGGAAGGCGGTTATCTTTGATGTCGTTGATGAGGGTTTATAAAGGTTTATAAAGGTTGATGAGGGTTGATAACAAACCTCGAAAAGTGTGGCTTTTCCTGTATTGAGTGGCTACTATCAACCCTCATCAACGTTTATCAACCACCATCAACCTTTTCTGAAACACCCACAATCCGACCCAGCATGCCTCTTCAAAACGCCCTTTTTTCTTGTATCCTTATTTGCGCTCCAGCCCTTCTTTTTTCGCAGAATCGTGTTGAAAAATGGGGGAATATCCCTGAAAGTGATCTCAAAATGACGGTTTATAAACCGGACAGCAGTGCTGCGGTCGTCGTTTTGCAGGATGTCGGCAAAATTTCCCTGAAAGTCACCGGTACCGTCAGTTTTTACAGATCCCGCCGGATAAAGGTGCTCGATGCGAGCGCTTTCGACGAGGGTAACCTGATGATTACTTACCGGGCCTCCAAATCGGCGGATGAACTGCGCGACCTCGACGTGCAGGTGACGACACCCGACGGGGTGAAAACCAAAGTAAAATCCGACAACGTATTTACCGAAAAACTGTCGCGCCGCTGGTCGGCTAAAAAAATATTTATCCCCAACCTCCAAAAAGGCGCTGTGATCGAATACCGCTATGAAATGCGTTCGGAGGATATGCTTACCCTTTATGACTGGTATTTTCAGGATGAAATTCCAGTTCGCTGGAGTGAAGTGGAAGTCACCATTCCTGAATATTACGATTACATTTTTCTGCGCAATATTCCACGCGCCTTCGATGTAGAAGAACGCTCGAACGGCTTGCAGTCGGGCGGGGTTCCGGGCACCGTTACGCGTTGGGGACTGGCTGATTTGCCCGCGCTGAAAGAAGAGCCTTACACCACTTCTGTGGATGATTACCGCAGCTCCATCAAGTTTCAGTTGCGCACCGTGATTATTCCCGGCCGCACACCGGAGACGATCATCAGCGACTGGAAAGAACTGGCCAAAGAGCTGGATGAAAACGACTATTTTGGCGTTCAATACCAGAAATCCGGGAAGTTTGACAAGTTATGGGATGCTTTTAAAGGCAATTTAGTGCCTGGCGAGGCGCCCGAAATAACAGCCGCAAAAGCCCTGGAGTTTGTAAGTACCCAATTGAAATGGGACGGGAGTTACCGGGTTTTTACCGATAATAACCTCGACGATGCCTTTGAAAAAAAGACGGGAAGCAGCGCCGACCTGAACCTCAGTGTTGCCGCACTGCTGCACAAAGCCGGCCTGAAAGCCACACCTTTGCTCCTCAGCACGCGCAGCAATGGCCAGATGTACCCGGAATACCCGTTTTTGTCGCAGTTCAATTCTGTAGTTGTCCTGGTGCAACACGGCGAAAAAAGCACCATCCTCGATGCGACGAATCCTTTTTTGCCCATCAATCAACTGAACAGTGCCCACTACCACGGCGCCGCCTGGATGGTCGACACCAAAACACCCGAATGGGTTGATATCACTGCGCCGGAAGCCTCTCAAACCTGGTATGGAAAAATGCAGTTGAACGAAGAAGGAGAAATGTTCGGCTCTTTCCAGATTCAAACCTCCAACAGAACGGCTGTAGAATGGCGCAATAAGTTGAACGATGCCAAACAGGAAGCATTTTTACAAAAAGAATTTGCAGTCAGTCATCCTGAAACCAAACTGGATTCCATTCAATTTTCCGGTATCGACGACCTGAATCAGCCTTTATCTGTCAAATTCAAATGCCGCGTTCCCGGCGCCGGTTCTGTGGTCAATGATTTTATTTACTGCCAGCCGATCCTCGACTTTTTTATCCTCGAAAGCCCCTTCAAGTCCCTCACAAGAAGTTTCCCGGTAGAATTTATCACACCTTTTAAGGCACAGTACATCATCGACCTTAAACTGCCGCCGGGGTATGCCGTGGAGGAATTGCCCGAAGCAGCCCGCGTTAACCTGACCAACAACGCTGGCAAAATGACTTTTTCCTGTTCCAAGACGGCCAACGGCGACATACAGGTAATGCTGAAAATGAACATCGCAAAAACAATTTTTGCCTCGGAAGATTATGGCGCCTTGCGGCAGTTTTTTGAACTGATCGTTGAAAAAACACAACTGCAATTGGTGTTGAAAAAAACATAAGTACCAAGGCTGACTCCTCAAACGTTTTTATCCCATGCGCCATTTTTTTCTTGTTCTTCTCCTTCAGGTGTTTGCACAACTCCTTGCAGCACAATCCATTTACAGCGTTGCCGATATTCCCCCCGAATGCCTGCCCAACGCGAATTCGGTTGTGTGGGTGCGAGAAACCAGTTACGTTATCGAAAAAGCCGATGAAGCGGAGGTGGAAGAATGGGTGGTCGTGACCATTTTTAACAAAGAAGGCGCCTCCAATACAACCTGGGCTGAGTTGGATGATGAATTTGTAAAAGTAAAATCCCTCAAAGGCAGTTTGTACGATGCCGACGGCCAACTGATCCGGGAAAGTGCAAAACAGGACGTCCGCGATTATGGCAGTTTTTCAGAAAATGAATTTGTGAATGCCAAAACCAAGATCCTGGAAATGGAATCTGGCACATTCCCTTTTACGGTTGAATTTCGTGTGCGCAAAACCATCAAAGGTTTTTTCCGTATTCCCGATTTTGTGGTCCAGGAACTGGGGCAGTCCGTTGTCCGGAGTTCATTGAGTTTTACCGCTCCGGCCGATTACAGTTACCGATGGAAAGGCATCCATACCGATGTAAAACCTGTTATCAAAGAGTCGGGCGCAGCAAAAACCAGCACCTGGAAATTTCCCGCCATGCCTGCGGTGGCCAAAGAGCCGTACAATCCTTTTTTTAAAAACGAATATGCTAAAATAATCATCGCGCCGATTCAGGTAAGTATCGACGGGCATAAAGGCGATTTCAGCAACTGGCAACAAATCGGAAAGTTTTTTTACGGACTCAATGAAAACCGCGATGTGTTGTCTCCCGAAATGCAGGCGACTGTCCAAAAACTCATAGCCGGCAAAAAGACGAACCACGAAAAAATTGACGCCATCTACAAATACCTGCAACAAAACCACCGCTATGTGAGTATCCAGATCGGGATCGGCGGCTGGCAGACACTGGATGCGGCTTTTGTGGAACAGAAGAAATATGGCGATTGCAAAGCGCTCAGCAATTACATGTATTCGATGCTCAAGGTTGCAGGTATCGAATCTTATGTTGCCGACATATATGCCGGGAGCAAGGGCTCGCCGGAGTGGTACGATGATACTCCTATTCCTTATGCCAATCACGTGATTGTTTATGTACCCGGCGAAAATATGTGGCTGGAATGCACCAACAATACCGTTCCAACGGGTTACCTCGGCGATTTCACTGCCGGGCGGCAGGCGTTGTTGCTTACGCCGCAGGGCGGGAAAATCGTAAAAACGCCGGTGCAAACTGCTTCGGATAATACCCAGGTCAGTCACATCTCTATTCACCTCGACGAGACAGGAAGCGCGGAAGTGCATACTTCTATCCGGGCCACCTGCGACCTGCACGAGCGATACCGCGCATTGCTGGCTGAAATGAAGCAACCGGACATAGAAAAAGATTTTGTGGAAAATGCGGGCTTCCCGATAG
>JADLCC010000570.1 GCA_020847425.1 Saprospiraceae bacterium | reverse complement strand
GGAAGATGAAACCTTTCCCAGAAACATTGCCTCTAAAATGGGTCTTGATTACGATCTGGGAGCGCCGCCAACCAAGGGCACTGGCTGGACGCAAGATCAACTTCCTGCGCTGCTTCCAAAACTCTGGATGAAATTTTGGTTTGAACACCATCCTTAAAACAACCCAACAACAACTTCCATCCCTCCAACGCGTCTTTCCCATTCAATTACAATACATTTGCTGATTACAGGAACGCGAAACAGTAATACCGCCCCCAATACCAGCACTAAAAAAGAAACCCGATGGAAGTAATTGCTACCCAATCCTTGTGCAAATTCTTCGGAAAAGTACCTGCCACCGACCATATTTCCATTCATGTGAAACAGGGCGAGATTTACGGTTTTCTGGGTCTGAACGGCGCGGGAAAAACAACCTTGATCCGTATCCTGCTGGGCATGATACAACCGGACCAGGGCAATGTTTATTTGTTCGGGAAAAAACTGACCCCAAAGTTCGAAGGCTGGAACGACGTGGGGTACCTGGTGGAAACACCTTTTGCCTATCCCGAACTATCGGTTACGGAAAACCTGAAGGTGTATCATGCACTGCGCGGTTTGAACGACCCGGCCTCGATCGGGCGGATTATAGACCGCCTGAAACTTACGCCCTACGCCCATACGACAGCGAGCGCATTGTCGCTCGGCAATCAGCAACGCCTGGGCCTGGCAAAGGCGCTGCTGCACCGACCCAAACTGCTCATCCTGGACGAACCGATCAACGGCCTCGATCCGGAAGGGATCGTGGAGGTCAGGGAACTGCTGCTGGAAATGGCGGAACAGGGCGCCACTATTTTTTTGTCCAGCCATATCCTGGGGGAGATTTCGAAAGTCGCCAATCGTTTTGGCATCATTCACCGGGGCAAACTGATCCGGGAATTGACCGTGCCGGAATTAAAGGAACAACTGGTAAAAAAGGTATTGATCCAAACGCGGGATAACCGGAAAGCCCTGGCCTGTTTGGCCGATGGCGGGTATACCACAACGCTCAGTCCTGAAAACGAAATAGCAGTCGGTGATCCGGCGGCCATTGCACATCCCGAAAAATTATCCGCCCTGTTGGCGGCGGCCGGTATGCCACCGATAAAGATCGTTGTGGAAACAGAAGACCTCGAAATGTATTTTTTGCGGACCATCAAAAACCACGACAACACATGAACGGACAGGCATTAAAAGCAGAATGGATCAAAATGAAACGCGCCCGCATCCGCTGGGTGACTTTTGTGGCCTTTTCACTGGCCCCGGTTTTGGGTGGCGTTTTTATACTGATCATACGTGACCCGGTAGCGCTGTCCAAATCGGGTGCATTTAGTACTAAGGCTCAAGTAATGAACTTCTCGGCTGACTGGAATTCCTATCTGATGCTCCTGAAACAGGCGGTGGGTGTAGGCGGGATTCTGGTATTCGGGTTCGTGGCCAGTTGGATTTTTGGAAGGGAGTATTCCGACGGAACGGCAAAGGACCTGCTGTCGTTGCCGACGAGCCGGGCCAGGATTTTGAACGCCAAGTTTGTCGTGTATGCAGTCTGGTGTGCCGCGCTGGCCGTTTCCAACCTGCTGACCGGCTTTTTGATCGGCAGCATTTTGCAACTTCCCGCTCCGGAAACTAGTGTCGTGCTCGGCCACTTAAACGATTATTGCCTCACTACCCTGCTGACGGTGCTACTGGGTACGCCGATTGCCTTTTTCGCCCTTTGGGGCAAAGGTTACCTGGCTCCGCTGGCATTTGTGTCCTTGACCCTTGTATTCGCCCAGGTCATTGCCGCTACCGGCTACGGCAGTTATTTCCCATGGTCGGTGCCCGGCCTTTTCAGCGGTGCTGCCGGATCTTACAAAGAGCAACTCGATATAGTAAGTTACAGCATATTAGTCGGGACAAGTATTGCAGGTTACACGGCCACCGTAATGTTTTGGAGGTACGCCGATCAGAACAAATAGGAGAAGAGCCCCTACCCTTTCCACCTTACAAACGCCTCCATCGCCTCATACTCCGCCAGCCCCAGCGAGCGGTACATATGCGCAGTACCCCGGTTGCGGTCTTCCGCGCGTTGCCAGAATTCACGGTTGTCGTCGCCCGGGAAAGGCGCGCGGTCTTTCTGGCTCTGGTGCATAAAGATCGCCTGGCGTTTTTTGCGCAGTTGTTGCGGGCTCATCGGGACGGCCATTTCAATTTCATGCACTGCCCATTCGTGCCAGGCGCCGCGGTACATCCACAGCCAGCAGTCTTTCATCCAGGTTTCCTTGTCCAGGTGGCGGAAGGCCTCAAAAATGGCATCCAGGCAAACGCGGTGGGTTCCGTGCGGGTCGGCGAGGTCGCCGGCGGCAAATACCTGGTGTGGTTTGATGCGCGCCATCAGATCGACAATGATCTGGATGTCTGCTTCGCCCAGCGGCATTTTGCGGGTTTTACCGGTTTCGTAAAAAGGCATGTCCAGGAAGTGGATCTGGCTGTCCTGCAAACCGGTGAAGCGGGCGCCACCACGCGCCTCGCCTCTCCGGATCAGGCCCTTAATGCTGCGCACTTCAGGAATATCCGGCGTGCCGGAATCTTTTGTATTCAGAAAATGAATAATCTTGTCGTACAACGCGGCGTCCTGCGCATCGAGCGTCCCCTGGCTTGCTTTGAACTCGCGCATAAATTCGGCATACCGCAGCGCGTCAAAATCATGCACGGCGATATTTCCGGAGGTCTGATAAGCCACGTGGACTTCGTGGCCCTGGTCGACCAGTCGCTGGAAAGTGCCGCCCATTGAGATGACGTCGTCGTCGGGGTGGGGACTGAACAGGATCATGCGTTTTTTAGCCGGTTTGGCGCGTTCGGGCCGGTTAGAGTCGTCGGCATTGGGTTTGCCGCCCGGCCAGCCGGAGATGGTGCGTTGCAAACGATTGAATATCTGGATATTCAGTTCGTACGAATTGGCCTGTTCGATAATTAAATCACTCAGTCCGTGTTCGTTATAATCCTCATCGGTGAGTTTCAGGATAGGTTTTCCGGTTTTTTGGGAGAGCCAGACGACGGCTTTGCAGATCAGATCGTCGGTCCAGTTGCAGATACCCGCCAGCCAGGGCGACTTCATTTTGGTCAGTTCTTCCGCAGCGCTTTTGTCGAGCACCACTTTTACATTCGGGTGTTTTTGCAGGAATGAAGCAGGAACGGAGGTCGTAATTTCTCCTTCTATGGCTTGTTGGATGATCTGCGCTTTGTGCTGTCCCCAAGCCATCAGGTATACCGTGCGGGCTTTAAAAATACTGCCGACGCCCATGGTGATGGCGCGGTAAGGCACGTCGTCTTCACTTTGAAAATCCTTGGATGCGTCGTGGCGGGTCAGGTGGTCGAGGCGCACCATGCGGGTGGGTGAAGTTTCCCAGGCGCCGGGTTCGTTGAATCCGATATGCCCGGTACGACCTATTCCAAGTAATTGAATATCAATACCTCCGGCAAGTTCTATTTGATTTTCATACCGTTCGCAGTACTCCGCGATTTTTTCCATCGGTACTGTGCCGTCCGGAATATGAATGTTTTCAGGTTGGATATCCACATGGTCGAACAGGTACTCGTGCATAAAACGCCAGTAACTCTGTTGCGCTTCTTTTGCCATCGGGTAATATTCATCCAGGTTGAAAGTAACGACGTTGTGAAAACTAAGCCCTTCTTCTTTGTGCATACGTACCAGTTCCTCATAGACTTTGATAGGTGTGCTTCCTGTGGCGAGGCCCAAAACGGTTTGTTCGCCATCCTGCTGTCGCTGCCGGATCGCCAAAGCAATGGAACGGGCTACATGACGGGATGCTTCCACCGAATCCTCCCATATTTTTACAGGCAGTTTTTCAAAGTTTTTAAGTTCGTACTTGAGGTAACCCATGGAAGAGGCTTTTTCTTTGATTTTCATAATTCGTTGAGCCTTTCCGTTTTAAGCAAGCCGGTTTTGTCGGCAGCATATCATTTTTTGACGAGTCAAAAGTAAGGCACATTATCAATACCGTGTGCGCACACGGCAGATTTTTTTTCGCATGTGTGCGTACACGGTAAAGATATTGTGCTGATCTTTGTTTTTG
>JADLCC010000569.1 GCA_020847425.1 Saprospiraceae bacterium | reverse complement strand
GCATTAACTGCCCCGGTTCGAAAGTGGAGGTATGCTTTTTCTACAGCACCGGGGTCGGCGCCGGTCAATGCATTCCAAAAATCGGAATCTGGAAATAACTCTTCTGTTTGCGTCACAGTCATGCCGGAATTTAAGTGGCAAAGGTAGGGTAAGTTTAACAAAAAGAGCCAGGACATTGCTGCCCCGGCTCCATGAAAACACCTAAAACCCTATTAACTAACCTTATGAAAACAACTTATTGGTGATCAGCAAATTAGCCGATCGGAATAGATTTTACCACAGGCTTGGCTTCTTCTTTTTTGCCAAGCGTTACGTTCAAAATACCATTTTCATAAACAGCATTGATCGCGTCTTGGTTCACTGTTTTTGGTAATTTGAAAGAACGTTTTACAGCAGCCACCCGGAATTCGCGGCGGGTGTAGCGCTCATTCGTGTCTTCTTCTTTTGTTTCGTGCTTCGCCTCGATGGTCAATTGATCGTTCTCCACGTTTAATGTGAAGTCCTGCTTGTCGAAACCCGGAGCGGCCAGTTCAATTTTGAAAGCGTTCTCGGTTTCCAGCACATTCACGGCTGCATGGCTTGCAAAATTGTCCGCACCCACGAAATCTCCCAGGTTGCGATTAAAGAACTCATCAAATAAACCATTCACAAAGGTTTTGGTTGAGGGGTACGGCTGAAATTTTACGATGTTTGTCATTTTTTGAAAATTTTTTAGTTTGTAAACTGTTGGAAACTTGAAAATGAGTTGACCCGGATGCGAATCGTTTATTCGATTGCGGCCGGATATACAGCCTTTTTCAAACAGCGTACCAGCGCGAAAAATCGGTTTTTTTGACAGAAAGAATAAAATCCAAGATGCCAAAATGGCGTGTTTTCACTTTACTGCATGCCATTTTGACATATACTGATTTACAGCCAACCGGAAACAGGATTGTAGCATCTTTGCAGGGCCGGGCGGTTTCCTGAAAAGCGGTATTCAAGGTTCATTCCTAAAGATGCCTGAGCATCAAGCCCGATAACTGATATTTGATAATGCGAATCATGAATTAAAACAAATCAAAATCGCTAAATTATGCTTAAAACCGCTCCAACCCGGGTGTCATCCTGAGCGTAGCGAAGGATCTGGCCAAGCGTGAAAAGTAATATTTGCACTTTTGTTTGGGCAGATCCTTCGCTACGCTCTGGATGACACCCGGGCTGGAGCAAATGCAACTAATTCTTGGCGATTTTGATTTGTTTTAACCCATGAATCACATTGATAACCAACAACTAAACATGTTTCAACCCGATCTATTTAAAAACAAAGTAGTACTGGTCACCGGCGGCGGTAGCGGCATCGGCCAGGCCATTGCCCGACAGTTTTTACAGGCCGGTGCAGTGGTACACATTGCTTCCCGTAAAAAAGAACGCGTGGACAAGGCCGCACTCGAACTGGCTGCATTCGGGGAGGTACACGCCTGGCCGCTCGATATCCGCGAACCGGAACAGATTGCGGCGCTGATGACGGGAATCGCCGAAAAAAGCGGGCAGTTGGACATTCTGATCAACAATGCCGGCGGACAGTTCCCGAGTCCGGCAATAGACATTAGCCAGAAAGGCTGGCTGGCAGTGGTGAACACCAACCTCAACGGCACCTGGTTTGTTACACAGGCGGCGGCAACCCGGTTCTTTTTCCCTCAAAACCAGGGCGTTGTAGTCAATATCGTCCTGAACAACTACCGCGGATTTCCCGGTATGGCGCACAGCGCCGCTGCCCGCGCAGCCGTAAGCAATCTTACCCAGACACTTGCCGTTGAATGGGCGGATAAAGGCATCCGAATCAATTGCATCGCACCGGGTATAATTCAAAGCAGCGGCCTCGACAACTACCCGCCTGAAATGACCGCCGATGTCGCCCGCACTATCCCCATGAAACGCCTCGGTACGGTGGATGAAGTGGCGGCGCTGGCGCTTTTCCTGTCCAGCCCGATGGGCGCTTACATGACGGGCGACACCATATATATGGACGGCGGCGCGCGACTGTGGGGAGATATGTGGAAATACGAATAAAAAACAATGGACAATGAAGTCCGACGCGCACCCACAACTACCTGAATATGAGAAAGATATGCTGCATTTTAAGCGCGCTTTGCTTCTGGCTTGTATTTCCGGCGCAAGCCTTATCGGGCGGGGACATTTATTTAGGGGAGTTGGGTGGCATTGGGGAGCGGCCCCCTACCCCTAAAGGGGAGTGTATTGTGGGAAATGAAACACGGCTTTCTACTTTATTCGCCATGTACTCCCCTTTAGGGGTAGGGGGCCGCTCCCCAATGCCACCCAACTCCACCCAGCCGGGCGATCAGGACACCGCACGCCTCTTGTTCGCCATACCGCAAAAGACCGTTTTTGCTGCGGCCGATCACCTGTCCAATATTTACCTGATTGCGGCCGATAACTCCCTTGAAAAATACGACTCGACGGGAATTCGGGTGGCGCGGTACACCAACAACCGCCTCGGCAGGGCCGCTTATGCCGATGTGTCGAATCCATTGAAAATCCTGCTGTGGTTTGCTGATTTTCAAACAGTTGTGATCCTAGATCGCACCCTGAACGAGATGGGGCAACTCCAGTTGAGTGAAGCCGGCTTCCCTGCCGTGCGCTGTGTGGCCCTGGCCCAGGACGGCAATATCTGGATATACGACGATGCGGGATTTCGCCTGTTGAAAATAACGGCTTCCGGAGCGATATTGATGGAAAGCCAGCCTATGAACCTGGTTTTTCCCCGGCGGCTCGTCGCTACCTGCATCCGCGACAACGGCGAAATGGTGTTTCTGAGCGACCCCGAGCAGGGCATATCTACCTTCGATCAATACGGATACCTGCGGCGAACATTCCCTGATTTAAAAACGAGCCAGTTTGAGGTGACCGGTGATTGGCTGGTTTTTATCGATGGCGGTGTGTTGCGGTTTGAGCATTTGAGCCGTTTTCAGTCGCTGAAAATAGCACTGCCGACGGCGGCTGAGGGCGCCATTTGGGCGAGTGGAAGGCTGATTTTTGTGCAAAAAAGGGATAACCTTGAGGTTTGGACGTACCGGCTGCTTTAGATGCCGGAAAACCCAAGTGTTTTTCCGGCGGCTAAAGCAGCCGGTACATCAAGGCGCCAAACGCTCGATCTTCCACCTGTCTTCCACATGCACATACCGGATGCGGTCGTGCAGGCGGCTCGGCCTGCCCTGCCAGAATTCCAGCACCTCGGGCAGGAGCCGGTAACCGCCCCAAAAAGGCGGCAGCGGCAGTACTTCTGCGGCGGCATATTGTGTTTCCAGGTCCTTTTGTTTGTCCAGCAATACTTCCCGGCCCGGAATAACCTGGCTTTGTGGACTCGTCCAGGCGCCGATCTGGCTGCCTTTCGGGCGGCTTTGAAAATACGCTTCCGATGCCTGGGCGTCTATACGTTCCACCCGGCCTTCGATCCGGATCTGCCGTTCCAGTTCGAGCCAGTTGAACAACAGGGCGGCCTGCGGGTTCTCGGCCAGTTCCCTGCCTTTGCGGCTTTCGTAATTGGTGAAAAACACAAAACCCTGATGATCAATGCCTTTTAATAAAACAATACGCGCGCTGGGGCGGCCTTCGGCGTCGGCTGTAGCCAGGGTCATGGCATTGGGTTCCGGCATTTGGGCTTCCATAGCCTCCCGAAACCAGTGGTCGAACTGCGCCAGCGGATCGTGGTGTACATCGATTTCAGAAAGCGCTTCGAGGGCGTAATTTTTGCGGAGCATGGAAAGGTCGAGTGGCATAATGATCGGATTGTTTAAAAATGCAAAGTTAGCACGCCCGGTTGTTTGTTCCCGTTTGCCGGCCGCTGATGTTGGTCATCTTTTTCGATGTCGAATATCGAGTGCGTTTAGTTTTTTACTTAACGTTCGTCTTTCCTTCTTTTTACGAAGGGTAAAATCTACCTTTGCGGCGCAAAAATGGCTTCGTAAATTTTTTTGAGAAAATATGTTTTCGAGCCTTTACAACTTGTAATGGAATCAAATCGGCCCGTAAAATCCCCGGGTTTTATCACTTATCTTCAAGCAATGTCATATCTATTTACCTCCGAATCCGTTTCTGAAGGACACCCCGATAAAGTGGCTGATCAGATTAGCGACGCTATCCTTGATGCTTTTCTGCGCCAGGATCCCGACTCAAAAGTAGCTTGTGAAACCCTTGTAACCACCGGTTTGGTTGTTGTTGCAGGCGAAGTGCGGTCAAAAGTATATGTAGATATACAGGAAACGGCGCGCCAGACCATCGAAAAAATTGGTTACACCAAAGCGGAATACCAGTTTGAAGCCAAAAGTTGCGGGGTCATCAGCGCCGTACACGAGCAAAGCGCCGATATTGCGCAAGGTGTGGATGTGGGTAAAAAAGAAGAAGACCAGGGCGCCGGCGACCAGGGCATGATGTTCGGTTACGCGACCAACGAGACGGATAACTATATGCCGCTCGCACTCGACCTCGCCCACGCGCTGCTGCGCGAACTGGCGGCCATCCGCAAGGAAGGCAAACAAATGAAATACCTCCGTCCGGATGCAAAAAGCCAGGTAACGATCGAATACACAGACAAACACGTGCCTAAAAAAATCGATACCATTGTCATCAGCACCCAGCACGACGATTTTGACGAGGATGAAAAAATGCTCGCCAAAATTGCCGCTGACGTACAGAAAATACTGATTCCACGGGTAAAAAAGCAATTGCCGGCCCGCGTGGCCCGCTTGTTCACCGCGGATGTCAAATACTTCATCAACCCGACGGGCAAGTTCGTCATCGGCGGCCCGCACGGCGATACGGGTCTGACCGGCCGTAAGATCATCGTAGACACCTACGGCGGCAAAGGCGCACACGGCGGCGGCGCATTCAGCGGCAAAGACCCTTCCAAAGTGGACCGTTCGGCGGCTTATGCCACCCGACACATCGCAAAAAACCTGGTCGCTTCCGGTCTGTGCAGCCAGGTGCTCGTACAGGTGGCGTATGCCATCGGGGTAGCGCAACCGGTTGGTTTATATGTCAATACTTACGGTTCCTGCAAAATCAAAGGCCTTTCCGACGGCGAAATCGCTCAAAAACTGGAAAAGGTATTCGACCTGCGCCCGGCAGCCATTGTACGCCGCTATGGTTTGAAAAACCCGATTTTCTCCGAAACGGCAGCATACGGGCATTTCGGCCGCACTCCAGGCAAAAAAACGGTAAACATCGGCGTGAACGGCCAGGCCAAACCTACCGAAGTAGAAACCTTTACCT
>JADLCC010000568.1 GCA_020847425.1 Saprospiraceae bacterium | reverse complement strand
CCGACTTCGATTACACCGCTTCGCCCTTGGCATTCATAATTAAGGATGCCCGAGGTAGTCAGGTGTAATCGAAGTCGGCTCTCGCTTCTCACTTCTCACTCTCTCACTTCTATTTCCGGCTGTAATTCGGCGATTCCCTCGTAATGGTAATATTATGCGGGTGGCTTTCCGTCATACCTGCGTTCGTAATTTTCACAAACTGTGCTTTTTCCTGCAACTCTTCCACGGTTCCTGAGCCACAATAACCCATCCCGGCGCGCAGTCCCCCGATGTATTGCACCATCACTTCCTGTAACGTGCCTTTATACGGCACCCGGCCTTCGATCCCTTCCGGCACCAGTTTTTTGATGTCGTCTTCCACATCCTGGAAATATCGGTCTTTCGACCCCATTTCCATGGCTGCCAGGCTGCCCATGCCGCGGTAGGATTTGAATTTCCGGCCGTCGAAAATGATGGTTTCACCGGGCGACTCATCTACGCCGGCAAACAGAGAACCTGCCATGATGGTGCTTGCGCCCGCTGCCAGCGCTTTTACGATATCCCCGGTGTAGCGGATGCCCCCGTCGCCGATAATCGGAACGCCGGAACCCTTGATGGCCTGGGAGGCATTAAAAATAGCCGACAACTGGGCGACCCCTACACCGGCCACGATCCGGGTAGTGCAGATACTGCCGGGACCGACGCCCACTTTTACGCCATCCACACCTGCATCGACCAGTGCGCGGGCGCCTTCGCCGGTAGCGACATTGCCGCCGATGATCTGCAAGTCGGGGTAAAGGCGTTTGAGGTGTCGGACGGCATCCAGCACACCCTTGGAATGGCCGTGGGCTGTGTCCACACAAATGACGTCGACACCCACCGCTACCAGCGCTGCTACACGTTCCTCCGCATCTGCCGTGACGCCGACGGCAGCGCCTACGACGAGGCGACCGAAAGAATCTTTGCAGGCCTGCGGGAAATTCACGCCTTTCATAATGTCTTTGTATGTAATCAGCCCGATCAGGTGGAAATTGTCATCCACCACTGGCAGTTTTTCGATTTTCAGCCGCTGCAGGATGTCGCGGGCGGCAGACAGGGTGGTGCCTTTGGGCGCTGTGACGAGGTTTTCCTTGGTCATCAGGTCGTACACTTTCCGGGTACGGTCCGTTTCAAAACGCAAATCGCGGTTGGTGAGAATACCCACCAGCCGGCCCGAATCGTCCGTGATCGGGATGCCGCCGATGCTGTATTTTTTCATCAGATCGAGCGCGTCGGCGATCATCGCTTCAGGGTGCAGCGTAACCGGGTCCAGGATCATACCTGCTTCCGAGCGTTTCACGGCACGTACCTGGTCGGCCTGGTCGCTGATGCTCATGTTTTTGTGAATCATGCCGATACCGCCCTGTCGCGCTATGGCGATGGCCAGGTTTTTATCCGTCACGGTGTCCATCGCAGCCGAAACGACCGGGACATTGAGGCGGATAGTGCGGGTAAGTTGCGCGGAAATATCAACTTCTCTGGGAAGGACTTCGCTGTAGGCAGGGACGAGCAGGACGTCGTCGTAAGTAAGGGATTCGCCCAGAAATTTGGACGTAGCGGTGGTTGCAAATGTTGTCTCCATGTGCAAAGGTCGGAACTGGCCGCAAAACTTTAAAACTCCGCGCTCATTTTTTTATAAAAAACTCTGCCGGGGCCACACTGCCGGACACTTTTTGTATGCCGGAACGCTGTTCCGGCAACGACTGACTATTTTCTACGCCAGAACAGCGTTCCAGTTGTACAAAAAATGTCCCGTAGTGTGGCCCGGGCTTCTTTTCTTTGCCCCATGCTTTCAGTCTATTCCGATTCCCATTTTATGAAACAAGCGCTCGCTGAAGCGCAAAAAGCCGCCGATGCCGGTGAAGTGCCGGTAGGGGCAGTCATTGTGTGCGATAACATGATCATCGCCCGGGCGCACAACCAGACCGAACAACTGACCGACGTAACAGCCCACGCCGAGATTCTGGCCCTTACGGCGGCGTCCGGTCACTTGGGCAGCAAATATTTGCAGGAATGCAGCTTGTTCGTGACGCTGGAGCCCTGTGTGATGTGTGCCGGCGCCCTGGCTTGGGCGCAAATCGGGCGCATCGTGTACGGGGCTACCGACGAAAAACGGGGTTTTATGCTGTTCGGCGGAAAACAACTGCTGCACCCCAAGACAAAACTGGAAATGGGGATTATGGAGGAGGAGTGCGGGGCGTTGTTGCGGATGTTTTTTAAGGAGAGAAGGTGAGGGGGAGGAACTTTTTCCCTGCTTGACCATCTGTTACTTTAAATAAATGTAACTGGCGGCGCTGCCGCTGTGGTAACTAATTATAAAAAATAGGTAACTGTTTAGCCCGTGGGATGGAGTGCGGAATTTATTCCGCTTTTTAAGGCAGTTCCTTTTGGCAATCCTTAAAAGGCGGAATAAATTCCGCCCTCCATCCCACGGGCTAAACAGTTAGAATAATTGATGATGAGTCAAAACATTAAACTACTCGATACGGTCGCATTATTAAAAGCGATGCCTGACCAAAATCTGAAAATCGGCCAGGTAGGTGCGGTCGTGGAGGTTTTTAGCGATACCGATTTTGGAGTGGAATTTGTAGACAAAAAAGGCTGGACTATTGCCTTGCTGCCTTTAAAGCGGGCGGATTTATTGGTGCTGAAGTATGAGATGGAGTAGTTTTATTCGGAATAGCCGAGGCGTTTGAGATTGCTTTTGGCACTTTCATTTCCCTGCGCTGCGGCTTTTCGGTACCATTGGACGGCGGTTGGGAGGTCTTTTGTTACACCATAGCCCTGTTCGTACATGACTCCTAAGCCGTTTTCGCCATCAGCATTTCCTTGTTCGGCGGCTTTTCTATACCATTTTACTGCTTCATTGTAGTCCTGAGTTACCCCTTGGCCCTTTTCGTACATTAATCCCATGTTAACAAATGAGTTAAGGTACTCTCCCTCAGCACCTTTCATGTACCACTTCATCGCTTCTTCATAATTAACAATTACACCGCCTTCACCAATACCATAAATTCGTCCGAGGATGTGGTACCCTCTTGGATTTACTTGATGTCTGGTATCGGCATATTGCGATAAAATCTGAAAAGCCGTTTCAATTTGCCCTGTATCATATGCTTTTATGGCTTCCTCCACTTTTTGAGCGGCAATCTTTGCTTCTTCCGCTTCATTTGCCTGTTTTTTTGTAGCCCCCATCAATTTTTGCACACCACGCGCCACATCTGAAAATGCCTCGTCCGCGTCCGTCCAGCCAGACACGGCTTTCCCATCTTTCGGCAGTACCTGCAACGCGCTAATCTCCGGGTGCGCATCCCAAAGACACGGCTTCACAATGACGGGCACCACTATCGTTTCTCCTTTCCCATGCCGCTCCAATGCCTTCTTAAGGTCCTCTCTTTCAATATATTCCGAATTAAAAAAGTACTTGCTGATAAACAGCAGCACAATATCGGCAGTGGCGAGTTGTGTTTTAATGGCTTTGTCCCAGTCCTGGCCGGGCAATATTTCGCCATCGTACCACACCGTCAGGTCGCCGCGTTTTTCCAGCGGGCGCAGGTGCGCTTTCAGTTCCAGCAATGCCGGCTGGTCTTCGCGGGCATAAATGATAAATAATTTGGAAGGTGGGGAAGCAGGCATGGTTTGCTGATCAGTTTCGGGCAAATTTAACACAAAGTTCTAAGGCCCGGATAGTTTTTAAAGAATCTGACTATCCGTTTGGTGTGCAGTAACCAGGCGCCCTGGAGTTTCATAGCCGCGTAGCGGCATAATGTCGGTAGAAAACCAAAGAACATGGTATAAAGGTGCGTAGCGCCGTAACTTATAGGCCAATGTTGCGGTGCCAAGCACCTTGTAGACAAGTAGGGCATTGGTTACTACCGACATTGTGCCGCTACGCGGCTATGGACCCCAACTAAATCAGGATGTTGTACATTATGCGGATCGTCAGTATAAAAAATTGCTTAATCCTCTTCTCTATACCCGTACATATCCCACAACATAATCTCGATAACCGACGGCTCCAACATTTTCCGAAACCTCATCCCCCCATCACCTCCTGCAATACCCTCAGCGCCGATCCCCGATACCGCACCACCCTCTGCCCCGAAACCTTCTCCGGCATCAAATACGCCTTCTCCGATAAAATTTTCAGCCACTGCACCGCTCGGAACGACGAAAAACCTGCGCCCTCAAAAGGCTGCGGCTGCGACTGAACGATGCCGATGGCCAGGAGCGAACGCGATTGTTTTTCTGTCGCAAAAATGACATCTCCGGTTTTTATGCGCCGTGCCCAGCAGCGCAGCTCGCGGAGTACGGCGCCGGGAATGCGCGCGTTTTGGAGCCGTACCATTTCCTCATCGAAAAGCGAATCGTCCCACATCCGGTAAGCCGACCAGTAGGATGAAAGCAGTCCCGATGCATCGAAGGGCAAAAAATGTTGTTTGAACAGGGTATTGTATGCCAGTTTCAGGCGGTCGATCCTGACCATCCATACTCCTGCGCCGCCGCCGATATTTTTCCGCAGATCGGCCAGGGGGAATTGTGTGTTTTCAAACAAGGGGAAGGCTGCAAAAACCTTTGCATCGGACTGCCGAACGCGGAAAACACGTTTAGCCACACCTTTTAAACGGGCAAATTCAGCCTGAAAAGCACATATAAGCGCAGAATCGTGCAGGATCAGCAGGTTTTCCACGTTGGAATTATAGGTCCAGTTGTACGAACCGGTCAGCAGCAGGCGATGATCAATCAGCGCAAATTTGTGGTGCATCAGGCCCGCTTCCAGAAAGCCGAAAAGATGGCCGCCTTTTCGGATGAACAATTGAAAATCGAGCCCGTCCGTGCGAATGTTTTGCGTGTCGTATTCCAGTATTAACTCCACCTGTACCCCCGCCCGGAGGCGATTCAGCAGCACTTCAAAAATTTCCCGGTGTGAAAACCAGCAAACCGCTACCTGAATATTCCCTTGTGCCTGAGCAAGATAGTGGCACAGGAGTTCCGCCGGCTGCTGAAAGCAGGCGACCGGGCCTTCCGGGAGGCATAAGTTGAAGCGTTCCAAAATATATAATTTTAACAAATTTGCTTTCTCTGCCGTCTTTCACATACTGCGTTTGATGGAGCGAACGTTAAGTTGGAAATGACCCTGCAAATCCTCCCTTCGCAACTATACTAATCACATGAACCACTGACCGAAATGTATGGCAAGTGCTAACTACAAAATCCTGCTCGTAGAAGACGACCAAAACTTTGGCGACGTTCTCCGATCGTACCTCGAAATGCATGACTACGATGTCACCCTCGCAACGGATGGGGTGCTCGGTCTCGAGGCTTTTCGCAAGAGTCACTACGACCTCTGCGTTTTTGACGTCATGATGCCGCGTAAAGACGGCTTTACCCTCGCCCGCGATATCCGGGAGCGCAACCAGGAAGTGCCCATTATTTTCCTGACTGCTAAAACGATGAAGGACGATGTGCTGCAAGGTTTCAAAATCGGTGCAGACGACTATATTTCCAAACCATTTAATTCCGAGGAATTGTTGCTGCGTATCCAGGCGGTACTGAAGCGGGTGAACAAAGCGCCCGATCCGCGTGATGAACAGCGCGAGTACACCATCGGGAAATACCACTTCAATTTCCCTGTGCGGATACTAACGTTCACAGATCCGGCGCCGGGAGAGGAAAATCAGTGGAAACTCAGTCCGAAAGAAGCCGAACTGCTCAAAATGTTCTGCCGATACATGAATGATGTGACGCCCCGTTCGGAAGCGCTCACCAAAATCTGGCACGAAGACAATTACTTCACGGCGCGTTCCATGGATGTTTTTGTGACCAAATTGCGGAAATACCTGGCCAAAGATTCAGGTATTGAAATCGTCAATATCCACGGCAACGGATTCCAGTTGCTGGTCAAAGATGTAGCCAACGCCCATTAAACCTGTACTACAAATGCACTGCAACCTGTGGGTCGATTGAGTTCGGTTCACAGGTTTTTTTTTAAGATGGTTTGAGTGGTTTGATGGTTTGGGGGTTTCGCTTTCAGGCTTTTGTGCGGATTCCATCTCAAGTTGGAAACGAACAATCCCAACCGAGCGCTCTTTTTTTGCTTTTTGCTTTTTGCCCTTTGTCCTTTGCCTTTTACATTCAGGCGGCCTGCTGGAACAGGTTCATCTGCCCGTTGTTGGCATACGCATCGAGCAGGCGCGCAAATTTCATTTTGTCTTTGCTGTTGCTGCGCAGGGCGATGAGTTTCGCCAGTTCGAGGGTCAGATAAAAATCTTCCATGGGTTCGCCCGGCCTTGGGCGCTTGGCGAAGTCGCGGTACATCTGCGGACGGCGGATGCCATCTTCAAATTCATAGGCGTCGCGGAGCCACTTGCGCACCTGCGCGCCGTATTGCCGAACCGGCAATTTAAGGGCAGTGTGGAGATTGGTAGCGGTGACCACTTTGGTTCCTTTTTTACTTTCCAAAATTTCGAGTGCCATAACTCACTGATTTTGTGCTGCTTAATTATTTGTTTCAAATGCTCTACAAAAATAAACAAGTTGTTGTTTAAAACAAATATTTTTAAAATTATTTTTTATAAAATTTTTTGTTAAGTGTAGTAAGTGTTTGACAATCAATAAATTATTTTATATTTCTGTTTTAAACAAGTTTGGAAAATTTCATTAAAAACACAACTTTTGCACCCGCCAACCCAAATCCACGGATGCTTCGCTGCGCTCAGCATGACACGGCCTATGTGTTGAATTTCGCTTTTTGAAATTGTGCCTGTCCAGATTTTTTCTGCGCTCGCTCCAATATTTTTTTAATTTTTTGAATATGAAAATCGACATTCCACGGTTAAAAAATACCGGTTCCGGCAATTTTTTCCTCATTGCCGGGCCTTGTGCCATCGAAGGCGAACAAATGGCTTTCGACATTGCCGGACAGGTGCAGGAAATCTGCCAGCGCCTGGCCATTCCCTATATTTTTAAAGGCTCGTACCGCAAAGCCAATCGCAGCAAACGCGATTCTTTCACAGGCATCGGCGACGAAAAAGCGCTGGGCATTTTGCAGGCCATCGGCAAACATTTCGACCTGCCTACCACCACGGATATTCATACCGACCCGGAAGCCGCGCTGGCTGCGCAATACGTGGACATCTTGCAAATCCCGGCTTTTTTGTGCCGCCAAACCAGTCTGCTGACCGCCGCCGCCCTGACCGGAAAAGTGGTGAACATCAAAAAAGGCCAGTTTGTCGCACCGGAAGCCATGCGTTTTGCCATGGAGAAAGTGCAGGAAGAGGGCAATCCGAATGTGATCCTGACGGAGCGCGGCACTACTTTCGGTTACCAGGACCTGATTGTGGATTACCGCGGACTGCCCACCATGCAATCCTACGGCGCTACCGTCGTGCTGGATTGCACACATTCGCTGCAGCAGCCCAACCAAAGCAGCGGCGTGACCGGCGGCCGTCCGGCGCTGATTGAAACGATCGCCCGCGCAGGTATTGCCGTTGGCGCCGACGGACTGTTTATCGAAACCCACCCCAAACCATCGGAAGCAAAATCGGACGGCGCTAATATGTTGCCGCTGGATCGACTGGAGGGCTTGCTGGAACGCCTGGTGCGCATCCGGGAAGCGATTCGCTGATTCGTGTTTTCGTGTTTTAGTGTTTTGGTGTTTTAGTGGGCATCTGAAGGAATGGGTAATATTGAACATGTTTGGAGCCGGAATAGACTAATGGCTACCGAAATGCATTGACTAAAACACTAAAACACAAAAACACCAAAACACCACACACTACACACGAAACACCCATTTCCAATGGCTTCGATAGAGCAACTATATTCCATTTTTCTCCGGCGCCCGGTGGTCAGCACGGATACGCGCCAATTGCCGCAAGGGTGTATGTTTTTTGCCCTGAAAGGCGCTAGTTTTGATGGCAATCAGTTTGCCGCACAGGCCCTTGAAAATGGCGCCGCATACGCCGTTATAGATGACCCTGCATACCAGACGGATGAGCGCCTGCTCCTGGTGCCCAATGTGTTGACCGCCTTGCAGCAATTGGCTACACACCACAGGATGCAGTTCGATATACCGGTAATCGCTATCGGCGGGTCAAATGGGAAAACGACTACCAAGGAATTGATTTCCAGTATTTTAACGAGCCATTATCCCTGCCATTATACCAAAGGCAACCTGAATAACCATATCGGCGTGCCGCTTACGCTGCTTTCCATGCCCGCTAATACGGAAGTGGCTGTCATCGAAATGGGGACCAATCAGCCGGGCGATATCGAGCAGTTGTGCGACATAGCCCGGCCGACCCATGGTTTACTGACCAATATTGGAAAAGAGCACCTCGAAGGATTTGGCAGCCTGGCCGGTGTAAAAAAAGCGGAAGGCGAATTGTACCGCTACCTGGCCCGGCATTCAGGCTGTGTGTTCCTCAATCTTTCCGAAAAACACCTGCCTGCCATGGCGCGCTACAACAAAAGGCGGATCGAATACCGGCAGTCGGATATTTTAAACCCCAATGACGGCACCAT
>JADLCC010000567.1 GCA_020847425.1 Saprospiraceae bacterium | reverse complement strand
TGGGTATCGAAAATCTCTTTGACTTTCAATAAGGTTTCTTCCGGACCGATCGTAACTAAATGCTTGTGATCGGTCATCAGACTGGAAATAGGTGCGTAGACATTCATAATGAAAGAGGTTTGTTCTTAAATACAGGGCAAAGATGGCCGTTTGTACGGTTATGCCTCAATGACCTTGGTTAGTGCAAAAAATGATAAATATCACTTGTTGCTTTGCTGCACTTTTATACTTTTGCTGTACGATGAAAAAGATCCTGGTTATTGAAGACAACACGGATGTCCGTGAAAACCTTGCTGAAATACTGACACTCAGCGGTTATGAAGCGCTGACTGCTGAAAACGGCAAAGTAGGTGTGGAAAAAGCGCAGATATCATTGCCTGACCTTATTTTGTGCGATATCATGATGCCCGAACTGGACGGCTACGGGGTATTGCATATCCTGAGCAGGCAAGCCCAGACGGCCGATATTCCTTTTGTTTTTCTGACAGCCAAAGCGGAAAAAGAAGACTTCCGCCGTGGCATGTCCCTGGGAGCGGATGACTATATCACCAAACCTTTTGATGATGTGGCGCTGCTACAAACCATCGAAGCGCGGCTGAACAAAAGCGAGCGCCTGCGGGTCGCATCGGCACAACATACCGGCTCGCTCGATCGCTTCATCGACGAAGCGCGCGCTTTGGAAGCCATCAAGCACCTGTCTGAAAATCGGGAAATGCGGCATTACCGCAAGAAGGATTTGATTTTCAGAGAAGGTGAAAATCCGCGGTGGCTCTATTTTGTGGAAAGTGGAAAAGTAAAAGTCTTTAAAACCAGCGATGATGGTCGGGAACTGATTGTTAAAGTGGCGCAGGCTGGCGACTTCCTGGGCTTCCTGGCCCTTTTCAGCGAAAATATTTATCCTGAAAGTGCATCTGCACTGGAGGATTGCACCATAAAACTGGTGCCGAGGCAGGATTTCGTCGCACTGGTTTTTGGCAACAGGGATGTCAATGCCAGGTTTATCAAAATGCTTGCGGGCCACATAGCCGAACGGGAACAACAACTGATCGAACTGGCCTATAATTCGGTGCGCAAAAGAGCCGCAACAGCCCTTGCCCATCTTTGTGAACAAAGCGGGGCTACTGAAGTACATCTGCTCCGGGAAGACTTGGCTGCTTTGGCCGGTACCGCTAAAGAAACGCTGATCAGGACGCTAACCGATTTTAAAAATGAAGGCCTGATCGATATTAAGGACGGGATAGTACATGTATTGAAACTGGATAAACTGAAACACCTGCCGAATTAAAGAAAAGAGCAAAAGGCAATTTAAGCATCTGCTCAAATGCTAAATTTTGCCTTTTGCTCTTTTTTTATGCCTTTTCAGGAATGCGACATGGTGCGCCCTTTTTCATGCAGGCGCCCTACCACAAAACGGTGGATATCGGGCACCACTTCTTTGGTTTCATCCAGAAACTCCCATAACAAAGGCAATTTTTCTGAATCCGGGGGCAAATCCAGGATGTATTGCAGTATGCCGTTTGCAATAGTTTGCAGGCCCTTGCCTGTTTCCCGGTAGTTTGCCAGTTCGTGGTACCAGGGAATTACAGGCAAGTAGGTCGACTTTTTCCGGTATTCCACATCGCGTTCCAGCAGGCGGTATTGTTGCGCCACGGAGAGCAGTTTGGTAAATTTACCCTGCCGGAAAAGTACCTCGAAATAGGCCGAAAAGAACAGGTGCCAGCGGTATGCAAACACCTCTTTGGCATAAGCCTTGAGGAAAGTGGCGGCATAACTTTCTGCATTTTTATATTGCCGGTTGCCATACAGGCATTTGATATAAAATGCCACGAAACCGATTTTGTTGTGAAAGTTTCGGGTCGTTTTTACATCTGGATAAGCCGCTTTCATTACTTCCAGTGCAGCAGGATAGCGCTTCGCCCGTAGCAACACCGCTGCCAGGTTGTTGACGTAAAAAATATAATCTGAGTTTTTGCTGCGCACGGACAAGTAGCCATAATACGCTGCTTTTTCGTAGTCCTTGAACTTGGAATGCAACAGCAACCGCTGACTATAGTAATTGGTTAACAGGCGTTTAGAATAGTACTGCCCGCGTTCGAGCACCTTGTCCCAATATTCGAACTTCTCCAACAAAGGGACATAACGCCCATAGTTCAGGTGTACAAAAATCAGCCGGATCAGTGCGAAATAGCGGTTGAGTCCGTCGAGGGTTTCATCGTAAAACGCATCGGCGAGCCATTTCTGCCACTGGATGGATTCGCCGGACCCGGTCGCATATTGTTGAACGATATCGAGCGTGGCCTCGTGCAATTGTCCGTAGGTTTGTTTCGAACGCTCGTAAGTGGCCTGGTGCTGTAACAAAAATTCATTGACCACTCTATGTTCGTCGCGGCGCAGGCGAATGAGCAAAAAATGCCGGAAAGCCTGCGCCAGTTCGTAGAATTTGATGAAAAAGAAATGCGTCGGCTGGAAATTTTTCAGGGTGCGAAAAATCAGGCGTTCCTCCTCCGGCTCTATAGCATCCGTAATGATTTTTCGCTCCATTTCATTCATCCATTCAAACTGGATGTCCACATCGTTCTCCCGCAGCCGGTCTGTGATCCAGTTCTTCAGGCTGGAATATTTGCGTTTGTCAATTTCCTCGTCATAGGGTATGAATACATCTATGTTCCGGCAATTTTCGTGCAAACGCTCCAGAATCGACAGTTTCACCTGGTCTCCAAACTTCTGCACCGACAACAGGTAGGCCGTCTCCTGTGGCAGGAGGGTAGCGGCAAACTCGGAGAATGTGCGAAGCTTCAAAATATAGAAAGTGAGAGAAGTGAGAGAGTGAGAGAAGTGAGAGAGTGAGAGAAGTGAGAGAAGTGAGAGAGTGAGAGAAGTGAGAGGGGGCGTTGCTTTTGGGATTTATTTATGGGATCAGAATACTTGTTTGCTGTTTAAGTTTTTGAAAAGGGAATGTTCAAACAACCGTGTCAGAGAATCAATTAAGTTTTTGAAAATCAATTTATTGTAAAAATATTTTAACCTGAAATAACTATGTAAAATTAAAAAATAAAGCCAGGCGGGATGACCTCTCACCCTCTCACCCTCTCACCACTCTCACCACTCTCACCTCTATTAAATCGTGATCCCTCCATCCACACTAATCGTCGCTCCATTCACAAATGCCGCTTCTTCAGACGCCAGAAAAACGTACACATTGGCTACCTCTTCCGGTGTGCCGAGGCGCTGCATCGGTGTTTTTTCGCGCATACCCGCAAGTACGTTTTCCGGGATAGCGTCCATCATTTCAGTGTGGATAAATCCGGGAGCGACGGCGTTGGCAGTAATGCCGCGGCGGCCGAATTCACGCGCCCACACTTTGGTCATGCCGATGACGGCGGCTTTAGTAGCCACATAATTGGTCTGCCCGAAATTGCCGTACAAACCTACTACAGAAGCGGCAGAAATGATGCGCCCCCAGCCCCCTGTTTCCAGAAAAGGATAAATGGCCTTGGTACAGTTGAATACACCGGTCAAGTTGACGGCGATGACCTGGTCCCATTGTTCGGAGCTCATTTTTTTGAGTGTCGCGTCGCGGGTGATGCCTGCATTGTTGATCAGAATATGGATGCCGCCGAAGTCTTCATTGACTGATTGCGCTGACTTTTCTACCGCAGCAAGGTCGGTCGTATTCACCTGATAAAAGCGCAGGCGATCGCCGTATTGCGGCCAGTTGGCCAGTACATCGGCGCCTCGGCGGGCGTCGATATCCCAAATGGCTACCCGGGCGCCTTCTTCCAGAAATTTTTGTGCGGTAGCCTTGCCAATGCCGCTGGCGCCACCCGTAATGATGGCAATTTTTCCTTCTAAACGATTCATAATCAAGGTATGGATGGGTTAATTTTTTATGGAATGGTGGCTGAAAAATTACAGGAACAAAAGTAGGTGTATCGCATACCCCGGGTACTGCATTGTGATTTTTTTATCGGGACTGGTCAAGCCTTTATTTTTTGTTTATATATGATTGTAAATCAATAATTTAAATAACTTGTTTTTTAAATTAACTAAAAAAGTCAATAGCAGGAAAGAAATCAAACCTGTTTTCATCTGACATCCGCTATCATTCCTTTGTCTTTGGAAAAATGCTTGTATGGCCTAATAAAATTAGGCAAAAAGCAGGCTTGTCCAAAAAATAAGATACCATGGAAAAAGAACAATGGTTTTGGTCGACAATAGGATTACTGGCTATGTATGCCGGGGTCATCCTTTACCTGGTGGTCAGGGGCGCGCGCCGTACCAAATCACTGAGCGATTACGCCGTGGGTACTACAGGTTTTTCGCCGACGGTCGTGGGATTGTCGCTGGCAGCATCCATCACCAGTGCGGCAACGTTTATTATTAATCCCGGTTTTATTGCATTGTACGGACTGAGTGCGCTGCTGGCATTCGCGGTAGTATTGCCCCTCGGACTTGGCATTTCACTGGTAGTACTGACAAAGAGTTTCAGGCGGTATGGAACAAGTATTAAAGCATTGTCCCTTTCCCAGTGGATCGGGCAGCGGTACAAAAGCCCGGGTTTTGCCTTGTTTTTTGCCGTGCTTTCCCTGCTACTCATCACTTTTATCGTGTTGATCTGTGTCGGTATGACAAAAGTACTGGCACAGGCGCTCCATGCTGAAGAGTGGGTCGTTTTGCTGGGTCTGATCGTTTTTGTTTTCGGATATATGATGTTTGGCGGTGCCAATTCGATGGTGTACACCAATACGGTTCAGGCAGTCATTATGTTGGTTGTGGCCTTTCTGATGTTGGGCTCCGGCTACGAGCATTTTAGCGCAGGCATTCACGGTTTTTGGGATAAACTGGCTGCAATTGATCCACTTCTGGTTACGGCAACAAACGCCTCCAGCCCGATATCGAGGGACTTCTTCGAGATTTTTATCTGTAATTTCATTGTTGGAATTGCAGTAGTTTGCCAGCCGCACATCATTACCAAGTCGCTGATGTTGCGCAGCGACCGCGATGTGAACCGTTACCTGATAGTAGGGCTTGGAGCGGAAGCCATCTTTTTTGCCGTGGTAATTACCGGTTTTTATGCCCGGCTGATGTTTCCTGATTTGTTGGCCGACGGGCAAGCCTTGCGCATGGACGGCATCGTTTCTGCCTATGTGGTGCGCGAATTTCCCGTCTGGATTGGCCTGGTGGTTATTTTAGGTCTGCTTTCTGCGGGGCTTTCTACGCTGGAGGGACTTATTCAATCGGTTTCCACTACTATTACTTCCGACTTGATCAAGCCTGTTTTTGGCCGGTTTATCACCAGTGACCGGCAGTATGTGCTGCTGAATCGGTTGATCATTATCCTGTTGGCTGTTATTGCTTTCCAGGTTTCCAGTCAACAATTACAACATCCCAATTTGAGTGTAGGCATTTTTGCCCAGAACGGTGTGTATGCCTATTTCTCTGCGGCTTTTGTGCCTGTCTTGTTTGGTATTTTTTTAAAAAACACCCCTTCTGCGGCTGTTTTCGGGGCTTCGATGACTGCTTTGCTGGTGCATTTCGGCACCTATTACGGCGGTGTCAGTACGTATCTGCAAGGGCCGGTGCGCAATCCGGCAGTCGCTGCCACATTTGCGATCCTTGCTTCCATTGCAGTAGGGCTTATCCTACATGTTTCACTCAAAAAAACGACAGCATGAAAGCCGGGTTCGAGGTCACTTATTCATTATCTATCCGCTTTATGCTTGTGCTGTGGTGTGTCTCCAGCGGCTCGCTTGTATTTGCAAATAGTGTTCAAAATCAAGTTCTTATGCAAAAAGACAGCCTTCAATTTATCCAACTACCCTCTGGAGTAAGGCTTGCGTATTGTGAAGAAGGAGCGGGAGAAACAGCACTCATATTTCTGCACGGTTTGGGCAGCAACCACAAAGCCTGGCAAAAAAACACCGGTATTTTATCGCAACATTTTCGTTGCCTCGCGATCGACTTGCCGGGTTACGGTGCCTCGGATAAAGGTGATTTCCCTTTCGATATGACCTTTTTTGCCCAAACCGTGCGGGCGTTCGCAGATGCAATGCAGTTGGAAAAGGTGATACTTGTCGGTCACTCCATGGGCAGCCAGGTTGCGATGCATTGTGTATTGCAGGACAGCAGCCGCTGGGAAAAACTGGTGTTGCTGGCCCCGGCAGGGTTTGAAACATTTACAGAACAAGAACGTGCCTGGTTTCAGATGGTGTACACTCCGGCAGTCCTGAAAGCGACAACACCGGAACAGATTCGTAAAAACTTCGAGATCAATTTTTTCCTTTTCCCGGCCGATGCGGAATTTATGATTGCAGACCGGCTGGCCTTGCGGGAAACACCGGCATATGACGGCTATTGCACCATGATTCCCAAGTGTGTGATGGGTATGCTGCGGGAGCCGGTTTTTGACCGCCTGCCGGAAATACAAATTCCAACCCTTGTCCTGTACGGTGAAAAGGATTACCTCATTCCCAACCAACTGCTGCACAAAGGTCAGACGACGGAGCAGATAGCCTCGTCCGGACAATCCAGAATACCCAACAGCAGCCTGAAAATGCTTCCTCAATGCGGCCATTTTTTACAGTGGGAAGCATCGAGTGCTGTTAATCAAACCATTCTGGACTTTTTAAAATAAAAATCACTTCAAATCCCGTCCATCGTCTTTTTTTAAAACAAAACTTATTCTTAACCATGAAGCAAGTATTTACACTTTTTTTGCTGCTTTTTGCCGCTTTTTCCGCCTTTTCGCAGCGCGGTACGGTGACCGGAAAAATCACCGACGCCGATACGGGCGAACCCCTGTTGCGTGCCAGCATCGTTCTGGAAGGTGCTGCCAGCGGTACTTTTGCAGATGCCTCGGGCATGTATTCCATTTCCGTACCGCCGGGCGAACGAACGCTGATCGTTTCCTACCTGGGTTACAAAACGGCCACCCAAACGGTTACCATAACCAGTGGGCAAACAACAACACTGGATATAACCATGGAAACCACCACATTCCAGGGTGAAGAAGTAGTCGTAACGGCTTCCCGCCGGGCAGAAAAACTGACGAATGCTCCTGCCACGATTTCAGTCATTAATGCACAGACGATCAGTGAATTGCCTTCTTTTAATATCGCTGAATTGCTGGGTCGCCAGCGCGGTGTGGACTATGTGCGTTCAGGCGTACTGGGCATCGGCATCAATGCACGCGGTTTTAACAGTGCTTTTAATCCAAAAAACCTGCAAATCAACGATGGTCGTTTATCCTCGCTGATTGCCACAGGGTTGCCGCTGGGTGCACTGGGTACTACTGTAAAAGAAGATATTGAGCGCATTGAGGTTATTCTGGGCCCGTCTTCGGCGCTGTATGGTCCGAATGCGCACAACGGATTGCTCAATACCATCACCAAAGACCCACGCACCTACCAGGGTACAACGGTTGCGCTGGGTGCAGGCAACCAGAGCGTGCTCACAGCCCGCCTGCGCCATGCGACCCAGGTGAACGACTGGTTTGCTTTCAAACTGAGCGGCGAATACACGCAGGGTGAAGAGTTTGACTTTACCGATACGGTGTACAGTGTGGCAGGCGGCGTGCAATTTGCCAAATACCCGGAATACCTGCTCAATCGCGAATTCAATTCTGCGCGTGGAGAAGCCGCCCTGTATTTCAAAGTAGCCCCAAAATCGGACATTATTGTAGGTTATGGCGCCAGCAACAGCAACAATATCGGCAATACCAATGCCGGCCGCAACCAGATCCGCGACTGGAGGGTGAGCTGGGGCCAAGTACGCTATGTATCGCCGCACGTGTACGCCAACCTGTACCATACCTGGAGCAGCACCGACTCTACCTATGCCATGAACCGCCGTACGTTGAACTACTGGTCGTATAAAAACGCCGGAGTAGATGAAGCCACTGCACGTGCCAAATCCATTTCATCCTTCAATTTTTACAACGCTGCCACACAGACCTTTTTCGATCTGCCACGCGGCGCTTTATTTCAGGATAATTCTCGTCGCCTCAATGCGGAATTGCAGTACAACAATTCCGTGGGTAAATTATTCGACGTCATCGTAGGCGGTCAATTCCAGCAGGATGTTGCTCAAAGTAACAATACCTATTTGTTGGATAAGGGCGGCGATATTACCATCGCACAATTTGGCGGTTATGCGCAACTCGAACGCAAATTCGGCAAGTTTCGCGCGGTAGCGGCGGCCCGTGCCGACAACCATGACCTTTACGGTTTCAACCTGATTCCTAAAGCAGCCCTGGTTTACACCACAGACAGGGGGTCCGCCCGTATCACCTACGGAAAAGGTATTGCAGCACCTACGATCCTGAACCTGTCTGCCAATATTTTCGGCGGCCTGTTGCTGGGCAACGGCGAAGGTTTTACCGTTACGGAAGTAGACCGCTCCACCAATGCAGTGGTAGGTACTTATGAAGTTGCGGAATTAAAAGTTGAACAAATTCAGACCGTGGAAATTGGGTACAAAGGACTTTTTGGTAAAAAATTCTTCCTGGACGCCAATGCTTACTACAACATTTCCCAGGATTTCCTCAGCCCTTCCGTCAATATTGCTCCGGACCGTGACTTTACGTTCGACCACGACAACAACCCGGCCACACCTGCACAGGCGCGAATCTTGGGTTATGCCACCAAACGCGGCGACGAACCTATTTCCAACCTGACTACTGCCGCAACACTGCCAAATGGCGATAAAGGCGCCGACCTCGTTCTGACCTATATCAATTTCGGCCAGGTAAGCACTTACGGTTTTGATGCTTCGCTGAATTACGCAATCAGCAAAAAACTCGGCGCAACCTTGAATTTTTCCTATTTCGGGTATGATATCGACGAAACCGACCTGGCCAATGACGGCAACAAAGACGGAAAAGTGAACGAAAATGACCTGCCGATCAATACGCCTACCCAGAAAATCGGAGTGGGGCTGAATTACAGCAGCAAACGCCTGTTCGGATCCTTGTTTGGTCGTTATGTGCAGCAGTACGACTTTTTCTCCGGTATCAATGTCGCCGCGGCCACCAATACCGATCTCATTTATGGTGGTAATCAGGTGATTGAAAACAAACGGGTGGGAACTTCTTTTAACAACGGCCCGCTGGGTGGATTTTTCAATGTGGATCTCTCTCTGGGTTATAAATTTGGCAAACACTTCACCCTTGCCGGCCAGGTAGTCAACCTGCTGGGTTCGGAAGTGCGTGAATTTGTTGCGTCCCCTGCTATTTCCCGTTTGTACTCTGTAGAGTTAAAAGTGGATTTGCCGGCTTTAGGTCGCAGAAAATAAGAACCTTCATACAATTGAATCGTGTTTGAGGCGGCCTGAAAAGGTTGATGAGGGTTGATAAGGGTTGATGAGGGTTGATAAGAACTCCTCAAAAAGTGAGAAATTACTACATAGAGTGGTCATTATCAACCCTTATCAACCCTTATCAACCCTCATCAACCTTTAGGGTTCGCCTCATTTTTCTTTCTTTTATGCAAAACGCCATTATCCTGTCTGTGGGAGCCTATGCGCCGGCCCGTGTGATAGACAATCAATATTTTAATGAATTGCTGGGTGAAGACGTAGGTACCTGGTTGAGTGAAAATGTACACATCCACCGCCGGCACTGGTGTGCCGATGAGGAGAGTACTGCCGATCTTGCCGAAAACGCCGCCCGGCAGGCACTTGAACGGGCGGGTGTGCATGCCGGACAACTCGACCTGATTATTGTCGCCACTGATACCCCTGAATATATTTCGCCCTCTACTGCCTCCGTACTGCAACACCGCCTTGGCGCGGCCAAAGCGGGTACTTTTGACCTGAATACTGCCTGCGCCGGGTTTGTAACAGCCCTCGATACCGCATCCAAATTTATTCAGGCCGATACGCAATACCAGCATGTACTGGTGATTGGTGCATACGCCATGAGCAAATACCTGAATATGACCGATAAAAAAACGGTTACCCTTTTTGCCGATGGAGCCGGGGCCGTTGTGCTGCGTTCGGATCCGGATGAAAAGGAACGCGGGTTTTTAGCCAGCCGTTTGCTGACGCATGGCGAATACAACGAATGGATGGGCATTTATGCCGGCGGCGCCCATCAGCCGGTTACTGAAGGTGTGCTAGAGCGCCACGAACACCAGTTGCAGTTTGTCCGCAAATTTCCGAAAGAACTGAATCCGGAAATCTGGTCGCGAATGGCAGTTGAACTGAGCGAACGAAGCAATACCAGTTTGTCCGACATCTCTCAGTTTTTTATTACCCAAATCAATATCAATGCCATCTGGGAAACACTCGACCGGCTTAATTTGCCGCACGATAAGGCCCACACGATCATGCAGGAATACGGATATACCGGCTCGGCGTGCATTCCTATGGCTTTTAACGACGCCTGGGAAAAAGGGCTGGTCAAAACGGGTGATACGGTGTTCTTTATCGGATCGGGTGGGGGACTCGCATTTGCGGCAGCAGCCTTCCGGTTGTGATTTTGGGATAGGGGGAACACGGATTGGACACGGATTTTTAAGAATTAATACCCCGCATCCGTGTTCCATCTGTCTTTTTTGTAAATGCTCCATTATCAACACGGATAACCAATAACTAATAACGGATAACTAAAAAAAATGGATTGGTCTTCCAAATGGGCGTTATACAGCCCGGAAAAAATTGCTTTTAAGGAATACGAAACGGGTAAAACCCTGACATTCGGGGAACTTGACCGTTTGGCCAATCGACTGGCACACCGGCTTTCCGGTTTGTATCAGATAAAAAAGGGAGACAGGGTAGCGGTGCTGGCTGAAAACTGCCTGGAGTATATCGTGCTTTTTTGTGCGGCTCAAAAAACAGGTTTTATTTTGGTTCCGTTGAATTACCGCCTTTCCGCTCCCGAAATTGATTACCTGCTGCGCGATGCAAAACCCAAATTAGTGATCGGTGAATCAAAATTTCAACCCCTGCTGGATCAGGCGCCGCACTACCCAAAAGTCTTGCACCACTGGCCGCTCGAAATGTTAGAATCTTTTTGCGACAAGGCCATCTCAACCGATGATGATACCCCTTTCCCCAGGGTACAGTTACGCGAAAACGATCCTGTTTTTATCCTTTACACCTCCGGCACCACGGGTTTTCCGAAAGGAGCGCTGTACACCCACAAAATGTTGTTCTGGAACAGCATCAATACATCTATGTCCTTGATTGTCAATAGTGAAAGCAGGACAATTAATGTAATGCCCCCATTTCATACAGGCGGCTGGAATGTACTGACTACTCCTTTTTTTCACCATGGGGGCTACACCTGCCTGCTCAAAAAATTCGAACCGGCAACGGTGCTGGATCTGCTGCAAAAGGAACGGGTGACTTTATTTATGGGTGTGCCGACCATGCTCAAGATGCTCTCGGATGAGCCGGCATTCGAGCAAGCCGATTTTTCCACGCTGCATTATATCATTGTAGGTGGCGAACCCATGCCGGTACCGCTCATCGAAAAATGGCACACGAAAGGAGTGCTGATTCGCCAGGGGTACGGCATGACGGAAGTTGGGCCAAACCTGACCTCATTGCACCAATCAGATGCAGTGCGTAAACGCGGGTCCATCGGTCGCCCCAATTTTTATGTGGAAATCAAAATTGTAGACGAGCAGAACCGGGAATGCACGCCGAATCAGCCCGGTGAATTGCTGTTGCGTGGCCCGATGGT
>JADLCC010000566.1 GCA_020847425.1 Saprospiraceae bacterium | reverse complement strand
AATGCGCCGTCGAGGCGATCCCACAACTGGTTGCGGTGTTCGTTGCTCATGCGGGCATCGCGGTAGCGGCGCTGCATTTGTTTCAGGTCTTCAAAAACGCTGTTGAGTTTGGCGCCGCCTGCTGCAATTCTGCCTTCGATATCGTCAAGTGCCTTGTTGAATTCTTCAAAAACGCCTTTGGAGGTTTCCATGAATTCGCTTTGCACCTGAGAACGCATTTTTTTCAGGTCGTCAAACAAGGCGTTGATATTGTCGCGCAGGTTGTCGGCGTGTTCGCGGAACAGGTTGCGTTCGCGGGACTGGCTTTGCACCTTGTCCCAGAAACCTTTCAGGCTGTCCCACACTTTATTGTCGTAAGCACTCAGTGCCTGTACTTTTTCCTTGAATTCGGCGAGTTCCTGCTGGTAAACCGTGTGCAGTTTGGCCGACAAAACGGCGAAATGCCATTCCGTCTGGGCGCGCTGGATCAGGTCGCCGCGCTCTACTTTCAGGTCATCGGGCAGGAGGCTGTCGGTAACGCTCAGCTCCCGTTCGAGCATAGTATGGCCTTCCGGAAACTCCACAGGCTTGCCGTCGCGCCAGTCGCCCATCATTTTATTGACAAACTCTTCCGGAGCGAGTGCTTCAGGAAATGTGTAGAGGATCACTTTGTTGGCTTCAGCCTGTAATTCAAGTGCAATAAGTACCTTTTCGTTCTCTGCATTGGTGCCCCAAACGACAACTTTGTTCTTCATGTCTTACTTTACGATTGACAGTTGTTACGACAGACGGTGGACGCTTACGGATAATTCGAAACATGGGATGGGTTCGCCGTCTGTCGTCCGTCCGCCCATGTGCCGAATGCGGTGGCAAAATTAGAGTGCCGCGACCGCTTTTTTCACTTTTAATTTTAAAATACCCTGTTCCAGTAAATACTCGGCAATTTGAATGGCATTGGTAGCCGCTCCTTTGCGCAAATTATCGGATACAATCCACATATTCAGGGTGTTGGGCTGACTCTCGTCGCGGCGCAGTCGGCCCACAAAAACATCGTCTTTGTCGTGTGCAAACAGCGGCATGGGGTATTCGAGTTCCGAAGGGTTGTCCGTCAGTACTACGCCAGGTGCCGATGCCAGCAAATGCCGCACTTCAGCGAGGTCGAAATCGCGTTCGAATTCCACATTTACCGCTTCCGAGTGGCCGCCGATTACCGGTACACGTACGGTGGTGGCCGTTACGCGGATGCCATCGTCGCCCATGATTTTTTTGGTTTCATTCACCATTTTCATTTCCTCTTTGGTGTAGCCGTTTTCGGTAAAAGAGTCGATATGTGGCAATACATTGAGGTCGATCTGGTATGGATATGCGCGTTCGCCGGTTTTGCCCTTGCGCTCGTTCATCATTTGTGTAACGGCTTTTACGCCGGTACCGGTGACGGACTGGTAGGTGCTGACGACGATCCTTTTGATTTTATATTTGTCGTGCAGGGGTTTCAAAGCCACCACCATCTGTATCGTAGAGCAGTTGGGATTGGCAATAATTTTATCTTTTTTGGTCAGCACGCCCGCATTCACTTCGGGCACCACCAGTTTTTTGTCGGGGTCCATGCGCCAGGCAGAGGAGTTGTCGATCACGACCGTGCCTACTTCCGCAAAATGCGGCGCCCATTCCTTGGACACACTTCCGCCTGCAGAAAAAATAGCAACCTGCGGTTTTTTGCTAATGGCATCCGTCATGCTGATGATTTTATGGCGTTTGCCACGAAACTTGATGGTTTTTCCCACAGAACGCTCGGAAGCGACCAGCAACAGTTTGGAAATCGGGAAATTGCGCTCTTCGAGCACCTGCAACATTTTTGAGCCTACCAGACCGGTAGCGCCAACGACCGCTACTTTCATGTATTAAAAAAGTGTTTTGGTGTTTTAGTGTTTTAGTGTTTTTGAAGTGCTTTGCTTAAGTCATTACCAGTTTTCAGGCAATGCACCCACCAAAACACCAAAACACGAAAATACTAAAACACTTAGATGACAGATTATGAGCCGCAAAAATAGGAATTTTTAATTTTGCGGCGCTTTTTAAGTGCAACTCCCCTGATTAACCTTTTATTTTACCGCTCCATCGCTTTTTTAGTTCATCCTTTTCATCCAAAAAGAAATGCTTTTTCGAATCCATAAAGAAGGTTATTCATTGCTCGCCATTTCAGCGCTGGTGCTGGTCGTTTTAAACTATGCTATTTTGGAATTGGTTCCCGGCATTTTCTGGCCGGTGCTGGTCCTGACTGCCGTTTTATACCTTATTATTCTTCAGTTTTTTCGCAATCCGGTTCGGGAAGTGGCGGTTGCCGACAACCATATCATATACGCCCCGGCAGATGGCAAGGTGTGCGTAATCGAAGAAGTAGTTGAAAATGAATACTTTAAAGAAAAAAGATTGCTGGTTTCCATTTTTATGTCGCCCTTCAACGTACATGTCAACCGCAACCCGGTGAGTGGCGTGGTGAATTATTTTCGCTACCACAAAGGCAAGTATCTGGTGGCCTGGCACCCTAAAAGCAGTACGGAAAACGAGCGCACTACGGTTGTTTATGGCATGGGAAACACGGAAATCCTGATGCGGCAGATTGCAGGCGCACTGGCCAAACGCATCAAATGGTATATCAATGAAGGCGACCAGGTGCAGCAGGGCCTCGATATGGGCTTTATCAAATTCGGCTCTCGCGTCGACCTCTATTTGCCGCTCGACGCAACGATTGAGGTGCAAATGGACCAGATGGTTAAGGGGAATAAAACGGTAATCGCGCGCTTGAAATAGACGTGAGAGGTGAGAAGTGAGAGGTGAGAGGGCGTAGAGTACACCGCTTCGCTTTTGGCATGCCTTGAACGTACTCGAGCACCTTTTCTTGATCTAGGGCGTAGAGTACACCGCTTCGCTTT
>JADLCC010000565.1 GCA_020847425.1 Saprospiraceae bacterium | reverse complement strand
TGACTATCCCTTTTCTACGGCTTATGCCGGAGTTGAACCTGATTTTTTGTGGAAATGATACAGCCAGTGTACTTATTTCACTGCCCACTGAATCGGAAGGCATTGCCCAGTTAAAAATGAGCGGTTACCCCTTGGCGATGCCTTCGGCAAGCAGTCTTACCGCAACCTTACAGTCGGAATCGTACATGCACGCCGGTAAAATCCGCCTGTACGACAACGCCGGCGGAGGGCTGGTTTACCTCAGCGCAGTGCAGGAACTGGAGTTTTACCCCTTTATGTCGGGCACGCTCGATCCTGATGGCGAGTGGCTGATTATCCCGTCGGCGCAGGGGGTGCTGCATTGCTGGCGACTGGAAAACCGCCAGCAGAATATTTTCCATAAATTTATCCCGGGTGCACAATACGTGGCGGATATCAGTCCGGATGGGAGTAGTTACATTTCCCATACCTCAGAAAAATTGCAGGTATTTGACTGCCTGAAGTCCGATAAGGCGTTGGGAAGCCCGGTAATGTTGGATTTTGAATCGGTGGTCGGCGCGCCCCACAAAATGTCGAACCATTGGGTAGCGACACAATGGAAAACCGATTCGATGCTGGTTTGGAACTGGGACACGGGTAAAAGATGGTTTTTTTACCACCCTGTTGTAACAGGTGTGCCTGTTGTGGCTTTTACACCCGATGAGCGATTTCTGGCGATGGCCAGCGAGGGCAAAATTCAGGTGTATGAATTGTCCAACGGCCAGGTTGCTGCCACCCGGCCTTTTTCGGGCCAGATCAGGACAATGGAGTTTGTGCCGGGCAGCAATGAATTGATCATCCTGCAAGTCAGTACTTCCGACTACGATTATTCAGAAAATACGGTGCTGCGGATCATTCACCCTTTCCGGAATGATTACAAGCAACGAACGGTGCGTTTGCATGAATACAATATCAATCAAATGACCGTTTCCGACCAGGGCACACACCTGGCCATCTCGGACGGACAGGATATTCGCGTGTACGACCTGGACAACCTGACAGACGAAATATCGCAGATACTACCGACCGGGGAAGGCATGGGGCCGGGCTCTTCCGCCGATGTACTGGCGATCAAATTTCATCCGGATGGACGCTCCCTCGCGGCTTCGTACAGCGACCAGAGTGTTGTTTTCTGGAATATCCTTACCGGCCAGGCCAATTTTAAACTACAATCGCCTGCCGAGGCGGGTTATATGTTTTTTAACCAGCTGCGCATCATACCGGGAAGCAACCTGTTGTGTTTGTTGTCGCCGAATGACGGCTTGCTGGTCAGAAGCCTCGATTCCGAAGCGATCCGGGATGCAGTGCAACCACATAATTATCAACTGATTGCATTCAGTGCCGACCACATCAGGAAATACAACCTGGACCAGGCGCTGAATTACCCGGGCAATTTCGAACGCCTGGCCGGCTCCCGGGATATACCGCTGATCAATGCATTTTTCAATTATTATTTCCAGCAGGCAGGCGCCAGCAGCAATATCGACCGGGTGAGCGAATACTGCGACCGTGCATTCATACTGTACGCGCAACTGGATACGGCCACACAACGCGAACTGTTGCCGACCATGCTGGTCATGTATGATAATTACCTTTGGAAATGGCTGATCCGCGACCGGCCGGACAAGGCGGAGCAGGTGCTGCAACACCTCAACCGGCAGTTTAATAAACCCGATAATGCGGTGCTTGCCGAAGCGCACATAGCCCTCGTTCGCGGCGGCCCCGATGACCTGCGCCGCGCTGTTCGTCTGTATGCCGACTGGGCCATTCGGACCGGTGAATCCTATTATTCGGGCGCTTATTTCGACCCGGCACTGCGCACGGTTTTTGATAAATTTATACAACTCGCAGAATTCGAATTGATCGGCGAAAAACAGATCGATTGCGTGTGCGGGATGTTTGGAGAATGGCGCAATTTCAGCCTCTGTGATAACCGCCCGAAAAACCCGGCCTCCGTTCCTTTCGACCCTGAAATGCGCCTCCGCTGGGATATTTACAAAAAAATATACCTGACTTCCCAAACGGATCGGTATGCAGAGCAACTCAGGCTGCTACAAAGCGCACAGGACGACGCGCGCCAGTTATCCAAACCAAAAGCAACCCTGGCGCGTACACAAACGGAGCGCATCATGTGCAAGATGGGAGAAGTGTACCTCGGTTGGGCCAGGTTTGAAAATGGAAACGACCGCGTCGAACAACTCTGCCGGAAGGGTATTGCTTTGCTGGAGAGCATGGGCACTTTTCACAATCATGAACAGCGAAGGCTCGAAATACTGGCCTTTTTATACTTTGAACTGGCATCCGACAGATACAATAAAGACCAGTTTGATGCGGCGTTCGAATCCTGTCAAAAAGGTTATGAAGTGTCATACAGGCTGTGGCCGATGGCAACGGATACCTTTACCATGCGGCGATACGCCGATGATTTGCTGGGCAATCTGCTTGTTTTGCTCGGCAATATCCAACTCATGCAACACGATATCGCTGCAGCACGTACCATCTATGAGCAGGCGAATAATGTATTTACACTGGGCATCTATTCTTATTTTACCGCTCATGCCGACCTGCTGGAAGGCAAGGAAATCGACGCCTTTCTTAACTATGGCGGTATTGTAACGACACAATTGCTCGGCACGGTAGTATTTGACCTGGAGCGCCTGGCTGCCAGGTATCCTGAAAGAAAAGATTCCATTTTGCAGTTTATTCCACGGCTTCGTACGGCCTGGCTGGCCAATCACCCGCGCTCCAATGCCAGGGAAGTTGATTATTTCTTCCTCTCCAGGCAGGTGCCCCGGGCCGGCGGACTCAAAAAATTCGATCAGGCCTTGCAATGGAACACCGAACTACTGCGCTGCCTCGAAGAGTTGATGCAAAGCAAAAATGCAACGTATGACTGGGGGGAATTCTATACCAACGCGACGCTCAATCAGGCGTATTACATGCTTTTTAACAGCGTGCGGGATACGGCATTGTATACGCAAGTGATTCAATTATCAGAAGCTGCGGAAAAAAAGGCCCTGGAGGAAGGAGAGGGGGCTTTCCTGTACAATTCGGCTGAATATTACAAAACCAACCTGGCGCATGCCTACCTGCTGCGCAACCGGCCGGGTGACCGGGACAATGCAATAGCAACCTATCATGTGTTTTTGGCACTGGATGCGTCGAAAACGGGCAGTTACTGGGATGTTTTGCAGAAAGATTTCAGAGACCTGCATAATGCCGGCATCAAATGGCCTGACCTGAAAACGTTGATCGAACAAATCAAGCCGTCTTATGTAACGCTGTCGGGCGAAGAATGGCGGGAAATGGGGGTGGATGTGCGGTGAATCCTGGCTTTTTTCTTCGTAGGGTAATGGAACACGGATTTAAAGGATAAGACACGGATTTTTTCCTCGTAGAGTTAATATTTGACAGTCCGAATTTTAGAAAACTTGTTTTTGTATGTTTATTGCTCTGGCTTTTAGTGGTGGCATGGGTTTTTAGATAGCATACGGATAGTTTTTCCACAGGAAAAACTATCCGTATGCTATCTAAAAACCCATGCCACCACTATTCCGGGCGCCCAAAGCGTTTATTTTATAACAAAAAATCCCGAATTTTTCACTGAAGAAAAAATCCGGGATTTTTTGTTATTTCTATGAGTGCGTAAGCGGAAAAACCAGAAGTCTATTTTTTTTCGCGCATAAAAAACCACAAACCGGTGAAAGCCACCACCAGGATAACCGGCAAAATATTAATAGTAGACAGTACACTTTGTCCGGCAATGAGTTCCACCTTGTCGGCAGCAATGCCTTCTGCAGCGAGGCGCATTTTTTCAGAATCCAGTTTTGGTCCGATAAAAAAGGTCTGGAAACCCCAGTTGCCGAGCATGCCGGCGCCTCCCATCAGAGAAAGGCCCAAAGCGCCGCTTTTGGGTACATTTTCGCTCACAAATCCCAGCATGGTTGGCCAAAAATAACATACGCCCATGGCGAATATAACAGCAGCAGCGTACAGCATTCCGCCTTCGGTAGTGCGCAACAGGTACAGGCCCAATACTGACAGGAGAGACGACGCCAATAAAACGCCTTTGGGGCTGAGTTTGTGGATAAGCGGCCCGCCAAAATAGCGGCCAAGCGCCATTAGGCCATTGACCAACGCCAGAATAAGCAAGGGATTGGCGCCTGCATTGCCAAGTAGTTTATCGATCCACTGAGTGGTACTCAGTTCCGTATTGGCAGTAAGGAACATACAAACGACCATAAACAGGAAAAGTGGCGTGCCGACTGCTGCAAACATAGCAGCCGTGGATACACCTGTATCAACCCGTTCAGTTTGTGGGAATGCCTGCCCCCAAAACAACCACCCATATATCAAGGTTGGAATAATAATAATCGCCACCTGTACCTCCCAGCCAATGCCGAGGTATTTCATGCCCGCGGCAAGCAAGGCCCCGATCACGATACCTCCCGGAAACCAGACGTGGAATTTATTGAGCATGACCGTCTTGTTTTTCGGGTACATGGAGGCTACCAGCGGATTACAAACTGCTTCCACCATACCGTTGGCAAAACCCACTAAAAAAGTAGAAATGAATAGCGTCCAGAAGCCGCCTGCAAATATGGTAAGCACCAGTCCGAGCAAGTGCGCGCCAAAAGCCACCCACATCAGCCGTCGCATGCCAAATGAGTCGACAAAAAAACCGCCCAAAGTAGTGGCTACCGGAAAGCCGAAAAATGCCATGCCGGCAATCCACCCTAATTCAGAGTCTGTCAAGTTAAATTGCTCTCCAAGCGGGCCAAGCATACCCGCTCGAATCGCAAAGGTCATGGAGGTTACGGTCAGGGCCATACAACTGGCTGTAAAAAGCCGCGAAGGGTTGATGTTGCTCATGCAAGTATAGGTGTGTTTCGTGATTGAAATTAAGAACGGCCAAATGTAGAAATGTCAGAATTGTTTTCGGCAAATTCTTTTAAATGGTTTTTATTTTTCTGTAAAAAAGTGCGGGGACGGGTTGGGCGCTTGCGCGCCACGTAGAAATAATGGCAACGCGGATGACACGGATGACGCGGATTTACACGGATTTTTCCCTTGTAGAGTTGACTTGCCTTTCCTGAAAACAAGTATTTAAAATTTCGGTCAAATCTAAAGCGGGAAAAATCCGCGCAAATCCGCGTCATCTGTGTCATCCGCGTTGCCATTTACTCTACGCCGGGCAAAAAAAATCCCGGATTTTTCACGAAGAAAAATCCGGGACAAAAGTGTGTTGTGACCACGACTGGAGTCGAACCAGCACATCCGAAAGGACACTACCCCCTCAAAGTAGCGCGTCTACCAATTCCGCCACGTGGCCATGCCTTTTTTCAAAAGCGGCGGCAAAGATAAATGGGTTTTGGGAAAAAAGAGTGTTCGTGGAAAAAATAGTTGTTTGGTTTGTTGAGAAGTTGAGGGGTTGAGTTGTTGAGGGTGGTAACTATTGGCATTGCCAGCCTGGGTTACCACCCTCAACAACT
>JADLCC010000564.1 GCA_020847425.1 Saprospiraceae bacterium | reverse complement strand
TGATGCCGGTAGCCTTTTGGTACAAGTAAGTATCGCCATACCGGTACGCTGCAAAAAACAAACCGAACCCATTTTCCAGGTAGTGGTTCCCCAGCAGGTGATACTCTATCTGGTCGGCTAGAATATAGGATTGCGCATACAGCGAAGCATCTATTTCAGCATCTTCCATACCATGCGTTGCCAAAAAACGAGACCAGAAAATAATACGAAGGGCAGTGGGATAAGGCTCCGATGCCTCGGGCGTAGCGGGCAGGCGGCGGATAAAATCATGGATGAGATGGGTACCTGCCTCTTTTGAAATGCCCGCGTCGTGCAGGTATTCAAAATAATGCAGGTTGTAGGTCCATAATTTGCCAAAATCCCTGAAACGCCAGTCCACCAGTTTCCCAAAGGAATGAGACCGGTGTAAAAACGTAAAAGTGTTCTGCTCAGGAATCCACGCTACCTGTGCGGATAAGGAGGGATAAAATTGTAAACGCCGAACGGTTTTCGGCGTTTTGATGAAAGCGTATTGAAAACGGATCGCCCTGCGGAATAAACGCCGTACCATATAAAAAATCCGGTATACAATTTGCCGGATTTTCAGGTGTTTCAGGGTGTGGTAGTATCGGGACAGGTTCATGGGATCACTTGATCAAAAGCACGCCTTCATGATGATTCATATGAATAATGGGTTAAAACAAATCAAATTCGCTATGAGTTAGTTGAATTTGCCCCAACCCGGGTGTCATCCTGAGCGTAGCGAAGGATCTGGCCAAGAAAAAGTGCAAATTCTGTTTTCACGCTTGGGCAGATCCTTCGCTACGCTCAGGATGACACCCAGGTTGGGGCATGGAGTAATCATATTTTGGCGAAAAGGGTTTGTTTTAAACGATTATTTACATGATTCACAACCCCAATTTACACCGTCACCCAGCCCCCCGTTTTCAGCGATTCCACCGCAGCAATGGCCGCCCTCGACGTATTGATAATTTCGGCAAAAGGAATAATCGCTTCGCCACCACCCTGTAGTCGTTGCAGAAACAAGCGAAACTGCTCCCGGTGCCCTTTATCCTGCGTTTTTTTCATGCCAGATGACGAAAATCCGAAGTATTCCGATTTCCGGAAGTTATCGATCACCATCGTTCTGTTCTGGCTGAAAACCTCGATGCGCTCTTTGGAATACGCTTTGGAGCCGTTGGAAAAATAGTTGATGACCCCCTGACTGCCGTTTTGAAAACGCAGCAGAATGCTCGCATTGTCGGTGTTTTCTTCCATAGCCGGACCGAGGGCATTCATCACCACACTGTGTACCAGACTACCCGTCAACGCGATCATCAGATCGATATAATGGCATGCTTCGACGATAATACGCCCGCCGCCGCTGTACATATCCTGTGTCCAGTGCTGCGCAGGAATATGGCCCGCATTCATGGTGGCAATGATATTCAGCGGACCCGCAAGCCCCAGATGTTTTTTAGCATCCAGGATAAACGGTGAAAAACGCCTGTTAAAACCAACCGTCAGTGTTTTACCCGCTTTTTCATAAACGCTTATAATCTCTTCGATCTCCTGCGCCGTAATGGCGAGCGGTTTTTCCACAAAAACGTGTTTTCCCGCTTGTAACGCCTCCATCACCTGCGCGGCGTGCGCGTGGTGGCGTGTGGTAATGATGACCGCGTCCACTTCTGCGTCGTTCAGGATATCCTGGTATTGGGTGGTGGAACAGGCTACTTTGTATTTTTTGGCCAGTGTAGTGCCCGATAATCCTTTGGCGGAAGCGATATACTTCAACTTTGCCCCCAGCGCGCTTAAGGTGGGCAAAATGACTGCTCCCGTAAAATTGCCTGCCCCGATAATGCCGATCACTCCTTTTTGTCCGGCAAAATGCTGCTCATATACGCGCACCGTAGTAGCATCGGCTGCCGCCAGGCCGCTGTATTTCAGGATGGAAGCAATGGCGCCCCGACCCGACATATTGCCGTAAACGGTCTGATAATCAGCCAGATCCACCACTTCCGTAATGAGCGACTCGACCTGTAAACGACCCGTTGCCAGGGCCTGCAACACGGCTTCAAAATTGCGCTTTTCCGTCCAGCGGACGTATCCGATAGGGTAGTCCCGGCCCTTTTGTTCGTAGGATTCGTCGTATCGCCCCGGACCGTAAGAGCAGGAAACCTGGAAAGTCAGTTCTTTTTCAAAAAAATCGGAACGCTGGATATCGAGTCCGATTACACCGACCAGCACAATGCGTCCGCGTTTGCGCGACATTTTGGCGGCCTGCGAGATGATATCATTGCTTTTGGCAGATGCGGTGATCAGTACGCCGTCTGCGCCGATGCCGCCCGTTTCCTGCATGACCAGGGCTGCCGGATCGCTTCCGTCGGCCACACAATAGGCGCGAATGCCCCAGGATTGCGCTAGTTTGACCTTGGCGGCATCAAAATCCAGCCCGATGACCTGGCAACCGTTGGCTTGCAGCAGTTGCGCAGCGATCAGGCCGATCAGGCCCAGGCCGGTGACTACAATCGTTTCTCCAAAAGTGGGGTTGACCAACCGGATGCCCTGCAAGGCAATGGCTCCGATGACGGTAAAAGCGGCCTGCTCATAACTCACTCCATCGGGAATACGCGCCACCAGGTTTTTCGGCACGCTCACAATCTCCGCATGGTGGCCGTTACTGATCACCCGGTCGCCGATGTTGAATTCCGTTACACCCTCACCCACGCCGATCACCTCGCCCGCATTACAATACCCCAGCGGCAAAGGCTCGCCCAGTTTGCGGAAAACGGCATCCATCGTCGGTTTCAGGCCGTCGGTTTTGACCTTGTCCAGCACCTGGCGGACTTTCTCCGGTTGCTGCCGCGCTTTATCGATCCAGTTGGCCTTGCCAAACTCCACCAGCATCCGCTCGGTACCCAGCGATACCAGACTGCGCTGCGTTTTGATCAGCACCTGCCCGCTTTGTACCGTGGGGGCGGGGACCTTTGCGAGGATGGTGGCGCCGGATTGGAGGTCTTGGATGATTTGGAGCATGACGTGGGGAATCTTTCGTTTATACTTTTTCTGCTTCTACCAGCAGGGTATGTGGCGCATCATAAGTGGTTTCCCATTCTTTTGCCAGCACCATTTCATCAATAAAATCAGGGAAATTAGTTTCTTTTACCGGAAGGCAAAACCTTAGGTTGGTAAACCCAGCAGATTCTAATAATTCTTGTAAAAACGACTGTGTTAGAATCGTTAAATGTTCCTGTCGGCAGAAAATAAAATTCTCAAACCGGCCGCCAATACTTTGTCTTTTGTCCGGATAATCATAAAACCAACTTTTGTCGCCTTCTACAAATTTTTTAATAGCGCTATCACCATTAGGTCCCCCAATGCGGATTTTGCCAC
>JADLCC010000563.1 GCA_020847425.1 Saprospiraceae bacterium | reverse complement strand
GAGCCCGCAAGGCTCCCGGTCAACAGCATATGAATACGCTTGAATTGGCGTTTGAAACAGGTTTTAATTCAAAATCGGCATTTAATCGCGCCTTTTTGAAAGAAACAGGAAAAAATCCGAGGGATTATTTCCACACTACTTGACATTTTGAGCCTGTGTGAAAAACCGGTACGCTGGAACGCTGTTCCGGCTTCGGAAGTGGCCAAGCATTGCCGGAACAGCGTTCCAGCGTACAAAAATGTCCAGTAGTGTGGATTCGCAGCGATGCTACCAACAGTGGATGTCCCTAAAAAAAGCAATCGGACTGATTTGTAAAAAAAACAATTCAATTTCGTCCCACTTTGCAAAACAGGTCGACTGGCCCTGTCGCTCGCCGTTCTTTTGCTGCTGTATTTTACCAAACAAATATGTACAGATATGAAACAACTCCATTTTGCAACATTGTTGCTGCTCCTCGGCATGGCGCGTGCCAACGCCACCGAAACCACTATAACCGGATCCGTCGGTACTGAATTTGCAGGAAAACCTGTATTACTGGCCATTTATGACTACGCTTTAAACGATTATGAAAATGCCCGGCATGTCACTGATATTAGTCCCGCCGGAGCATTTTTCTACGCGTTCGAACTACCGCCCAATTCTTTGTTCAAGTTAAGCGTGGGTGGAGAAAAATACATGAATTTGGGGATCGAAGAAGCCGAAGCGATTCAGATCACCCGGAAAGATGGCAAATGGGATATTCGCGGATCCGCAACCAGTATGGAAATGCGCGCCTTTCGCAAGGATCTCCAGGCGCTCAATGCTAAATACTTTGACAAATTGGTCGAACAGGGCGAACTGGCTATGAGCAAAAACGACCAGGAACAATTGGATAAACTGGAGCACGTGAAAGTGAAAAACCTCGAACTGTTTAAGAATGACCTGGAAAAAAGGATTGCCCAAATCAAACAACCCGCTGCTTTCTTTTATGCACTCACTTTTTTGGATGACAACAAAAACCTCGATTTTCTGGTTGCTGCATGCTCGAGAATGCAAGCAGAGTATCCGGATATGGCTATGACTCGTTGCCTTGCAGAACGGGTTAGCCACGCCCAAAAAATTACCGTAGGCTCGGTAGCTCCCGATTTTGTTGCAACAGACCGCCAGGGAATCCAGCTGCAATTGACGGACTTTCGCGGCAAATACCTGTTTGTCGATTTTTGGGCATCCTGGTGTTTGCCTTGCCGGATCGAGCACCCAAAATTGCTTGCGGTTTACCAGAAAACGTCCCGGGCCGATTTTGATATTATTGGTGTGTCCCAGGACGATGACCTGATAAAATGGGAAAATGCAATTGTAAAAGATGCCCTGACATGGACGCAGGTTTTTGATAAAAACCAAGAGATCTCAAAACTGTATGGTGTGCGATCCTTGCCGCAGAATATTCTGGTAGACCGCAATGGGGAAATTATTGCGAAAAACCTGAACGCGGCAGCATTGAGCCAGAAACTGGAAACCCTGTTGAAATAAACGGCTGTTTAAATTACTTACCTGATCTTGGAAAAAGACAGCGCTTTCATATACACCGATTCGATTTTTTCAACGATGATTCCGTTGCTTTCCGATTCAGTTTTCACTTTTAACCACTCCGGGTCTTTTCTGAAATCGTCGAACGATTTTTTGCCGGCCTCCTCGCTCTTGTGGGCCAGGATGTAGATCAGTTTGGGCTGAATGGCTTCTTTTTCAATCGTGGTCCAGTAAGCCATGTTGGTCATGCCGTATTTTTCAAACAGCACGGTGGTGTGGTTGCGGAAACGCGACAGGATGTTGTTTAATTTATCCGGCGGGGCGGTATAAGTCCTCAATTCAAAAACCCTGTTGCCTTTTTTGGATGCCCCGATCGCTGCTGAAAAGTCGGTGGCTTTCATAAAGATCGACTCGATTTTGGTGAGTATTTTTCCATTGCGCTCCGATTTTTCCGCCACTTTTTTCCATTTCGGGTCGGCTATAAATGCGTTCCAGGAGGCATCTCTGGCTTCCATATTCGGATAAGCCAGCACATAAATCAACTGGTTTTTATCATTGCTTATGGGAACCCAGTAACCGATGTTTTCCATACCGTGTTTTTTGAAAAGTTTGGTGGTATGTTTTTGGAACCGCTCGATCAGTGCATCCAGTTTGCCGGGCGCTGCATAATAAATGCGCATTTCAAAAACGCGGCTGTCGGTATTTTGCGCAAACAAATGGAGAGATAAAAAAATGCTAAAGATTAAAACGAGTGCTTTTTTCATGGTAATTCCAGTTGTAAATTTGATACGCATAAATGTATGCTAATGCGTTGCACTAAATACAAGTTTCACCATGGCTATTTCAAAAGTTACCCGCATCTCTATCCTGAACGGTTTGTTTTTACTGTTTTTGACACTTGCCGAATTTTGGGGAACGCTGCATTTTAACCTGGTTTTCTCTTACCAGTGGCACAAAATACTGCACCTGGCAGGTGTTGTTATTTTGATGGGAAATATGGTCGTAGGGCCTGTCTGGTTTTCGTATGCCTATTATTCGGGCGACAAAGGACTGCTGAAATTTGCTTGTCGCCTGTTACAGATTACCGATCTGTATCTCATGGCGCCTGGCATCGCACTTACCGTCGTCAATGGTTTGTTCCTGGCGTCGGCACTCGGTGGATCGCACAACCTGCCCTGGCTTTATTACTCGGTTGTCCTGTTGATCCTGATGTGGTTGTTGTCAATCCCTGTGGTGTACATTCAGGAGAAAATGTACCAGGTTATCGACCATGAATCATTTAATAGGTTGAAAATCAATAGACTATTAACGTATTGGGGCATTCTGGGTACATTGGTTATGATACCGCCGACAATTATTTTCTACCTGATGGTAGCGAAAAGTATCTAAGATAGATGCTCATTCAACCGGTTCAAATCGCGCGGTGAAATGCCGCAAAAATGGCGGCTCGTATGTAATTTTATAGCCCGTTTTCCGCTCCCGGTGATGCACTAGTTCGGCAAATGTTTCCGCAACATAGTCGATATGGCTTTGTGTGTACACGCGCCGTGGAATGGCAAGCCGCACCAAATCCATAGTAGCGGGAATAAGCCGCCCTTCGGGATCGTATTTCCCAAACATCACGGAGCCGATTTCACAGCAGCGGATACCGCCCAAACGATACAGTTCGCAGACCATGGCCTGCCCGGGATATTGCTCCAGCGGAATATCTGGGTAAAACGCCCGCGCATCCACATAAACGGCGTGCCCGCCTGCCGGGCGCATGATGGGTACGCCGAGCGCGTGCAGTTTTTCAGCAAGGTATTCCGTGCTTTTGATGCGGTAATGCAGGTAATCCG
>JADLCC010000562.1 GCA_020847425.1 Saprospiraceae bacterium | reverse complement strand
TTTTGAATAAAATCAAAATTGAATTAGACGCTGAAATACAACATAAAGATTATTAAGAGCGTGTTCTGGAATTTTCCTTATTTCAAACGTACAAACGTTTCCACCGCACTTTTTCCATCAGATTGTATGAGCCGCACCAGATAGGCTCCGGCGGGCTGGTTACCGAGTTGCAGGTCGAGGCTCAGCGTGCCGACGCTCAAAGGCGATTGATATACGATGCGACCTTGCCAATCGGTGACCATCAGTGTGGTTTCGCCAGCGGTTGGCGCGTTCAGGCTGACGGTCACTGCATCATAACCTGGATTGGGAAATACGCTCAACAGGTTTTGGTTCGATTCTGGCTCCAGATGTGTTACCTCCGGTACTTCGGGCGCTGCTTCATCACGCTCGGCAGCTCTGCCGGCCAACCAGTTGCCGCTTGTAAATGATCGTGTAGGTGTATAGCCTGAATGAACGCCGTAGCACTGGGTTCGTACCTGCCAATTCACCTGGACCCCCTGTGGCAATACAGCCATGTAAAATGGCGCAGTGGTACTCGCTGTTACCCAGGGCTGCCATACGCCGCCAATCCGCACGCGGTAACGGATATCGTAACGCACGATGCAGGTAGAGGCAGGTAGCGACCAATTGAACATAGTCTGATGGGTGAAAAAATTAAAAAACTGGTTCAGGCCGGTTGGCGTGTTGCACGCCGTACCGCAGTTGGTGTTGCCGTCGGTGTACAGGTTGATTTTTTGGGTGTATGTTGTGATGCCATTACAGGGTGAAACAATTTTCCAGGTTCGGTCGATACGTTTGTTGCTGCCGCACAGGTTCACGACGACGTCAGTGTAACTGGCAGTTTGCTGACACATATTTGACACACAAGGGATTATACAAGTTTCCGGTGTTTTTACGCCGGCAAAAATGGGACTGCCATCAATCGTGGGCGCCCCGAACTGACCGCTGCCCGCGCTAAGGGGCGTAGGGTTGGGCTGCCCTGCACCGTTGCCGCACCAGGGAGCACAGTTCGAGCCGCTCACTTGTAGTGTTATATTGGAAGGGAATACCACCATACCTTCCCTGCGCAGATACCTGATCGTGCGGGTGCAGGAAGAACTGTTGTTGTATGCATCGGTTACTGTGTAGGTGCGGGCTACATAAGCGGAATACGGCGATCCGCAAGGCTGCACAATAGAAATATCAGAACTGCTCAACGTCACCGCACTGCAATCGCTGATGGTCGGCAACAAGGATGGCGAGCAAGCGTCCTCACAGTTGATCGTAACCACATTGTTACAGTTGCTGAGTACCGGCGGCGCATTGTCTTCCACCTGAATCAAAAATGGTACAGAGGAAAGGGTCAACAGATCGACCACCCGGGCGTTTAGCAGTTGGCCAATATGCGTTGCATTCAAATGTGCATTCACCCAAACGCCGCCTTGCAGGATTTCTACTGCGAGGTTGTCCACAGAACAATCAGGCGCCTCTTCCAGCGCCATTTCCGGTTGCACCTGCATATTACAGGAAGAAGGTAGAGATACGTTGATCTGGCTGGAGACTGTCAAATTGCACTGGGCGCGGGCTTTTGAGAGGCTGACCAGCAGGAACAATGCTGCAAACAGCAGGTAAAAACGCAAATTTGTATGTTTCATAAGTTAGAATTTGTTTTTGCTTTAACTTTTGCCACTTCTGCCTTTAGTTGCTCAAAACCACTCAGTAGCGCATTGATTTGCGCTTGCTGCGTCTCCAGTTGGCTTTTCAGGTTGCTGATCTCCGTCTGTTGTGTCTTGACCGCATTGATGAGTATATAGGTGAATGCGGAGGGGTCCACGCCCAGGTAGGTTTGACCCGCTTCCGGACCTTCCGTGACTGCCGTTTCCGTCACCATAAAAGGAGCTGCCGCTTGCAGTTCCTGCGCAATGACGCCTACGTATTCCGGCACGTTCGACATACCCAGTTTGCCATTGTAATGGAAAGTGACAGGATTTATTTTGTTCAGCAGGTCGATGCCGGCGCTGAACGGAGCGATCTTTTCCTTGAGGCGGCGATCGGAGAAGGAAGACCAGGACCCGCCCCCGGTTTTATACGCCGTTCCTTGTACGTTCAGCAGACCGCTTGAGGCAGTCACATCGCCGATATTGACCTTGCCGCCACCGGCAGCCAGGACCACATTGCCCGATGAGTTGTTGTTTAAATAAAGTCCGCTGACGGAAGCGTCAATTTCATTTCCATCCAGCGTCATGGTTTGACTGCCGCTTTCGATCCGCACCGCTGCATTACTGCCGTCATTTTCCGCGCCAACCACCCGGAGCGAAGCGCCCTGATCGTCCGCACTTGTGGTTCCGGCTATTATGAATTCACTCGAATAAATTTTATTAAACCAGCCACCACCCCAGCGCCTGCCAAATTGTCCGACCCAATACATTCCATTTACTTCGGGAACTAAAGCCCCTACTACATCTATTGTACCGACTCCGCCAAAATAAATTCCAGACGTGACAAAATTAATGCCCGAACACCGTATGTTCCCCGACACATGGAGCAGGTCCGTTGCAAGTAGTGGAGCCAAAGCCGTACCGATGCTGACTGAATTGTTTGCATTGTGGAGCACCAGCGTGTTGTTGCCCGAGATGCCATTGGCTTCAAATGCCAGTTTACCATCGGAGCGCAAGGCCATGTTGAAGGCGTTGCCGCCGTTGTGCATAGCCAATACGCCGCCGTTGATATCCAGGTTTCCTGTAGGGTTGGTGGTGCCGATGCCGACGTTGTTGCCCGATTGGTAGATGGTTGAATTTCCAAGGGTAGTCGCTGCGCTGAATTTGGGGATATAGCCGCCGGTGCCCGAACCGCCGATACCACTCGCGGTGTTGGGCGTATTGATGGTAAAATTGGGATAGTTGCCTGAAACGGTAGTGGCGCCTGTGCCGGACAGTGTAATCGGTTGGTCGGGATTGGTATTTACGATGGAATAACCGTTTGCTGTAGGGTTCAGGCTGATCGCTGTGCCGGCGGTTACGGTCGGGATGGTCCCCGCCGCCAGGTCCGTTTGTGTAATGCTCCCATTGGCGATATGGCTGCCGTTGACGCTATTTAAGGCCAACCCGATCGGGCTGCCGGACGTGCCGTCACCGGTTATGGGAAGGGTTGTAGCGGCCGTCTGAGCGCCCCAGTTGTCGCCTCCGCCGGGTGTGCCGGTAGCGTCTGTAGCAGGCGCCCAGACCGTACCATTCCATTTGAGCACTTGCCCGTTGGCAGGCGCTGCGGCGCTGACCGAAAACCCCTGGATTGCATCCACCTTTGGGGCCGGATAGGTACCGTCCAAATCGCCGCTCGCAGCGCCGTTTGGGGGTAAGGTAGTGGGAATAACGCCCGCTGCCAGCGCTGTTTGTGTGATGCTTCCGTTGGTGATATGGCTGCTGTTGACGCTATTGGCCGCCAATCCGATCGGGCTGCCGGACGTGCCGTCACCAGTTATGGGAAGGGTTGTAGCGGCCGTCTGGGCGCCCCAGTTGTCGCCGCCGCCGGGTGTGCCGGTAGCATCTGTCGCAGGCGCCCAGGCCGTACCGCTCCATTTGAGCACTTGCCCGTTGGCAGGCGCTGCGGCGCTGACCGAAAACCCCTGGATTGCATCCACCTGGGGAGACGGATAAGTGCCGTTTAAATCGCCGCTCGCAGCGCCGCCCGGGGGTAACGTAGTGGGAATAACGCCCGCTGCGAGGTCTTGCAATTGGATGGATTGATTGGCGATTTCTGCACTTGATACTGCGTTCGGTTTGATCTCCAGGCCATCGTTGAATGTACCGGTCACGTCGCCGGGAACAAACAGACTGTTTTTCAGCACGTCGTCATTGCCATTCAGGTCGCCTGTGTTACTGATGGTAGCAGTGCCCGGATCTATCGCAAGGCCTTCGCCCCAGATGTAGTCGGGCACATCACTGCCCGTTTGCTCCGCGTACAGCGCATACGGAACGGAAAGCAGTTGGCTCGAAGCGAATTGTTCCGAACCCTCAAAAGCGCCGTCCCCGTTGATGTCCACCGCCACAGCCAGGTAATAACTGTGGTTTTTCCAATCCAAAGCATCAAAATCGAAAGGCAAGGTACCCGAAGCCGTGCCGCCGCCGACAATAGCGCTCACCACGCCATGCTGCGATACGGTGGCGGTATGTTCCTCTCCATATTTGATGTTCCCGGCGCCATCCTCTTTGATGACAAACTGGATTTTAAGCGTCGTATTTGCAGAAAACAGCGTTCCATCCGCCTTGCGGGGCACCGCCTGATAATTGAACTTTTTGGGCGCGCCTGTCTGGGAAAATGCCAATGCGGAGGCAATCAAAAGCAGAAAAATCGTCGAAAAACACTTCATTATCAATCAATTAAAAGGATGGTATAAGTTTTGAGCGTTTTTCCCGCAGCATCTGCGGCATGCAGGAAATAGGTCCCTGCGGCCAATTCGCGCACGTCGAAAGTCGCCAAGGATGAAATATGGTTGATGGGGATTATCAGCCGTCCGTGCACATCAAACAGGCTGACTTGCACGGGTAAAACCGTTTCCAATTTCAGAAAATCGGCGCCCGGATTGGGGTAAACACGGAGGTTGAAACTGGGGTGTTCGAGTTCTGCATCCGAGACGCTCTGCCACACAATGATCTGGTGAAATCCTTGCGAAAGGATGTTGTTATCGCTTTGGGGTTCGGTGACCATCAGTTCCCCCACGGTAAAATGAAAGGTATTTCCAGCGCTGTTGGCAAGTACCGATCCAGCAGCGCCGACGACTTGTAACTCCATCGCTTGCTGTCCGTTCAGTGCCGTGAACGAGCGGAGCAATACCAAAAGAAGGAAGAGGTGAACGTGGTGTCTTTTCATAAATAAGTGTTTGTTGAAGTGCCGGGTTAAAATCAGTTTGAGTTATCTTTTATACAAATGCTTGAGTGTCAAGCCGGATAACGAATAACTGGTAACCCATAACTACTAAAAAGTTGCACGGTCAAAAGTGGCCGCTTCGCCCTTTTGAGTCCTTGCACTACCTTTCCAAAATCTTGAATTATTGTTCCAAATGCCTCCGTTTGCGCCAGGCGCCGGGTGTTTGACCGAATGCTTCCCCAAAACACCGCGAAAACCAGGTAGGGTCGGAAAATCCGGTCCGGAAGGAAATTTCCGCCATCGTCAGGTCGGTCGTTTCCAGCAATTGCACGGCGTGGGTCAGGCGGCGCGAGCGGATAAAGTGAGAGGCTGATTGCCCGCTCAAAGCGGTGAGTTTGCGGTGGAGATTCGTCCGGCTCATGGTGAGGTCCTGGCACAAGCGGCCAATATCGTAGGATTCGTCGGTCAAATGCGCGTCGATGCTTGCCCAGGCGAGGCGCAGGAATTCACTTTCTTTCTCAACCAAATACGCGAAATCGTTTTGAAGCGGCTTTGCAGGCATTTCCTGGAAATAAGCGCGCAAGCGGCGGCGGCTTTCCTGTACTGCTTGCAAGGTGGCAAAGAGTTCCCGCTGGTCGAAGGGTTTGGTCAGCCAGGCATCGGCCCCGTGTTGCAGCCCTTCTATCTTGTCGCCGGTGGTAGCGCGGGCAGTGAGCATCACCACCGGAATATGGCTGGTCCGCAGGTCGTTTTTGAGGGTTCGGCAAAATTCCAGCCCATCCATTCCGGGCATCATTACATCGCTGAGCACGATATCGGGCAAATGCTCGAATGCCTTTTCCAGGCCAGCAAGGCCGTTTTTTGCGCTGATTAACTGGTATTCACGCCCCAGCAATCCGGACAAATAGTCCGTTAAATCGGCGTTGTCTTCCACCAGCAATAGTAAAGGGAATGATGAATGATGAACGATGAATGATGAATGGGGTGCTTCTGTGGTTGTTTGGTTAATACTTGTGGAGGTATGTAAGATGCCTAATTCATCATTCATCATTCTTACTTCATCATTAGACACAGGTAGCCGCACCCGGAACACACTCCCCTGCCCGCCGGCACTTTCCACCTGCACTTCACCTTCCATCAGCGTGACCAGTTCTTTTACCAAAGCCAGACCGATGCCTGTCCCTTCTTCCCGACCGGCCCCGTTTTCCACCCGGTAAAATCGGTCGAAGAGTTGGGGTTGTTTTTCCGTCGGGATGCCAATACCGTTGTCGCGGACTTCCATTTCCAGTATTGCCGTTTCCCCGTTTTGGTGAATTACCGGCGCTTCGTACCCAATAAGCGCCGCCCGCACTTCAATCGCTCCGCCTTCCGGCGTGTATTTCAGGGCATTGCCGATCAGGTTAGCCAAAATCTGTTGAAACCTGGCAGGGTCGAACGCTGTCACAAAATGTTCAGGCTGGGTTTTTACGGATAAGTGCTGGTTTTTTCCTATAGCCAAAGAGTCGAATGATTCGGTTACAACTTTAATAAACTGCATGACATCGCCAGGTTCGGGTTGGAGTTGCAGGGCGCCGGATTCTATTTTGGACAGATCGAGCAACTGGTTGACGAGCCCCAACAAGTTTTGTCCGTTGCGTTCCACCAGGCGTCCCGCTTCCCTGGCTTCGGCATCGGGATTTTCGCGCAGCGATTGGGCCATGCCGAGCATTATGGTGAGTGGCGTGCGAAATTCGTGGGTAATATTGGCATAGAAGCGGTTTTTAAACGCTTCTATTTCTTCGCGACGGGCCAGTTGTTCGTTTTCCCGAACCTGAGCGATGTGCTCCGTTTGCAGGAGTTGGTATGCTTCCTGGAAAAGCCGGTTGCGATAAATGAATGCCGTCGTGAATACCAGTACCTCCATTAGCGTCCCAGAAGCGCCTGCATAAGAGGAAAATGGGGAAGGCAGGAACAAAGAGGCGACCTCGCCCACCAGGGCGAAGATGGTTCCCAGAAATACCAGTTGCGCCAGCACACTGCGTTCCCGCCAAAGCAAGGAGAGTACGACCAGGGAAAATGCGGTAAAAACACCCCGGTAACCCATGTACAACAACCAACTCTCGTGTTGTAAATGCGAGGTCAACAACAATAATTCCGTCAAACAAACCAACAGGCTGAAGCGCAGCACAAACCGCCGTACCCACTCCATAAATCCTGGGCTTTCACCACCTTGTTTCAGAAAATGATAAACAAAAAGCGTGTACGTACAATAATGCGCAGCCGTGTGGAATATTTTGGTCCAGGCCCAGGGCGCGAGGTACATGGTGGCAGAAAACCGTGGATTCCATTCTTCAATCAGGCGCCAATTCACAAACAACAAGGAAAACAGGTAACAGCCGTACCAGAGCAGTGCAGCATCACGCTGTTGTGCGTACTGTGCAAAAACAAAGATCATTATGATCCCGACGGCCCCCAGGAAAAAACTGTGCACCAGGTTGGGATGAAGCGCATCTTGCTGACGGAAAGCCACGTACGTTTGTGGTGTTGAAAAGCGCGGCGCCAGATAACGCACCGGCTTGATCAGGCTGCGTTTGAGCAGCAGGGTATCCCGCTGAAGCGGACCTATGGCGTACGTCTGACCATAAAACAAAGGGTCGGCTAATAAGCCCAGCCGGTCACGGGAAGGGAACGGACTGGGCGCGCCAATTACCTGATTGGTAGCCGATCCGTTTTTCACCCAAATGGTATCCTGTCCAGCGATTTCGACCACAAAACGAAGGGTGTCGGGCGATGGATTGTCCAAAACAAACGCCATCCAGTACACCCAATGGCCGAAAGAGAGGTAACCTGGAAGGCTTGTTTGTTCCAGCGTTAAAAACCGGCCCTGCTCCATCGCTGCCCATGCTTGCGAAAAGGGCATGGCTGCGCGCTCGTCCATCAGCATCAGTGCCTGAGGCTGCCATTTTTCATGCTGGTCCTCTTTGGGCACAGTATGGACAGGCAGAGCGGCCTGGGCTTGCAGAAAGAGGGGACAGGTGAAAAGCAGGCCCAAAACAAGAATTTTCATACACCTCATTAAGCAAGGGAAAATTTGAAGTATTCAAAGGTAACAAAACAAACGCGTCAACCGCCCTGCAAGCGAAAAACATCAAGATTAAATTACCTTTGCGCCCATTTTATTTCCACACCTAAAATTGACGCCTTACCATGCCAGGAGTAATCCTTTGGCCCAATTGACAATCCGATCTGACCTATTTGAATGAAGATTTGAAGACCTGTTCCCAGTGTTTTCACTAATGGGATCCTGCCGCCGCACCGGAAGAAACCGGAGATACCGCCCTGAAAGTCCTGGACTCGAACTGCAACGAACTGCAAATCGGCGACTCGGTCATCGTCATCAAAGACCTGGTCAGCACAGGTGGTTTTGAACGAAAGACCGGTGCGACCTGAAAGCCAAGACCACAAACCATCAACACTTTACCCGTCGAAGCCTTTCCATACGAAGGAGGGGCAAACCACCCAAACCCGACAACATTGTAAAATATTCGTTGCAATAATGGAAATACAGAACAGATTGCAGTAAACTTGCACTCCTAACGCAGCATACGATGCAGGACCACTATGCTTCAGCGTCGAAAAAAGAAAGGAAACAACAACAAAATTTAATGATAAAAATAAAACAACCAAGACAAGTCATCACCGCCTGGACGCTTATCGGTGTCTATGCGATGTTTTGGTTGTTGTGGACTACACACCATTTTTTCGCACCCGAACACCAGCACGAGAAAAAGGTATGTCAACACACCCCGAATGAAAAACATATTCACGGAGAAGAATATGCAAGTGATGAATGCCCCGTTTGCCAGTTTCTCCCGGCAAAGGCGGATCTGCACCAATTTGAATTTGCGCTCGCGCTCGAGCAATTGGTTTATCCCGGCATCAGGATTACCGAGACCAGTTTGTGTGCTATATCGCCACTTACCATATCTCAACCCCGTGCGCCGCCTGTGCGCCTCGCCTGAATCGAATTTTTTCCTGACATTTTTTGAACAATAAACTGCCCGCAACGGGTGGGATATAGGTGTTGAGGTACCCTGCTTTTTAGGACGCGGGATGCCCGGCATTTAAAACCGTCAGGTTTTTTCGGTTCATTCGCTTATTGCGGCTTCTGTCGCTAGCGCCTTTTGGGCAAATTTCAATACAACTTATTCTAAATCAACCCATTGCACCATGCTGCGATCTCTAAGAGACTTGGCGTGCCTGGCTGTATTCCTGCAATGCCTTTCCGGCTGCAAACGGAAGAGGACTTGGTGGAGTTTTGCCACTCACATCCTAAAATCCAGAATTTCATGGAAAAAGTAAATAAACTTCCCGTCACGGTCCTGTCGGGCTTCCTCGGCGCAGGCAAAACGACCCTGCTCAACCACATCCTGAACAACCGGGAAGGGCTGCGTGTAGCCGTCATCGTCAACGACATGAGCGAGGTAAATATCGATGCCCAACTGGTGGAACGTGGCGCAACGCTTTCCCGGACAGAGGAAAAAATGGTTGAAATGTCCAACGGCTGCATCTGCTGCACCCTGCGAGAAGACCTTATGCTCGAAGTAGAAAACCTTGCACGGCAAAGCCGGTTCGATTATCTGCTCATTGAAAGCACCGGAATTTCAGAACCTGTACCGGTGGCTCAAACCTGGCATTTCACCAGCGATGACGGCTCCATCGACTTGTCTAAATGGAGTTATATAGACACTATGGTAACGGTAGTGGATGCTTTCAACTTTCCAAGAGATTTTGCATCTGCCGACCGGTTGGGCGACCGGCAGTTGGGCAACGACGAATCCGACACACGACCAATCGTCAACCTGCTTACCGAACAAGTGGAATTTGCCGATGTCATTGTCCTGAACAAAATGGATTTAGTGACACCGCCACAACTTGAAGAATTGACCTCCCTGCTCCACCGCCTCAACCCGGCGGCTCGAATTCTTGCCACCCGCAATGGGAAAATCCCCGTCGCCGAAATCATGAACACAGGGAAATTTGATTTCGAAACTGCTCAAAACTCGGCAGGTTGGATTGCCGAACTGGCCAAAAACGGGCAGCACACGCCTGAAACAGAGGAATACGGCTTTTCTTCTTTCGTTTTTCAAGATCAACGCCCCTTTCACCCGGAACGGTTCTGGCGGTGGCTTAATGAGAGCTTTCCCAGCAATGTGGTGCGCTCCAAAGGTTTTTTCTGGCTCGCCAGCCGCCCCGACCAAGCCCTTTTCTGGTCGCAGGCCGGTGGTTCGCTGCGCTACGACCCGGCAGGCGAGTGGTGGGCTGCCATTCCGCCGGACGAAAGAGCGCAGATGCCGGAATTCCAATCCAATTTCGAGCACCTGCAAAAACGCTGGTCCCCCATCTGGGGAGACCGCAAAAACGAACTCGTCTTCATTGGACAGGACCTGGAAAAAGGGCGCATCCTCGACGAACTGAATCGCTGCCTGCTGCGGGATTGGGAAGTGGAGAAGTGGCGGGAAGGAGAAGCATTTGCCGACCCGTTCCCGAATTGATTTTTAGCATAAAAAAGCGCAAAAGATGAAGATTTCTGCTTATTTGGGATGTGTTTTGCTGTTTTTGTCAGCCAGTGGTATGGCGCAGGCACCCATTCCACCTACCTACGGCAACCTGCAATTTGACCCAACCGGAGCGTTGAGATGTGCGGAAGGTCCTGATTTGGGGCTGCGACAGAAGTCAGCCAAATTCACGTTAAGCAACGTTACGCCCAAAGTCGCAGGGGATAAAAACGGCCTGCATTTTCAATTTTTGGCGGCAGGACTGCGTAAGGGGAAACTCGTCTATGGCCTCATTCCTTACGGGAAACATACTTACCCAACAGCGGTACTGCGTTTCGAGGCAAAGATTGATCCGGTGACCGGGGTTTCGTTTTTGAACATTGGGAAAGACCTGAAAGACGGGTACGACCACACAGGCTGGCAAAAGAATAATTTCGGCATCATCGGCTATCGCCTGACGGACTCTACAGGCCTCATAATACACGAGGGCAAACAGGCTTTTGCACGTACAAAAACAGGGTTTGAACCGCGACCAACTGTAACGCAGGGGCCTTTTATCTCCAATGTGACGCATAAGCAGGCGGTGATTTGGTACGAAACATCAGAACCCGTGTTCACGATGATCAAAACCGACGCTACGGAAGACACTTTTTTCAGCAAAACCCGCAAAACCCGCCACGAGGTGCTGCTCAACAACCTGGAGGCAGGCAGTGAGTATTGGTATACTGTGGGGTGCGACAGTGCCAATCTGCGTTTCAGATTCCGCACCGCTGTTCCGCCCGGATGGCCAAAATTCCGTTTTGCTTATGCCAGCGATTCCCGCAGCGGTTACGGTGGAGGCGAACGCAACATATATGGCGCCAATGCCCTTATCATGTCGCGCATCGGCGCCCTGTCGGTACAACAAGATGCTGCATTTATGCAGTTTACCGGCGATCTGGTGGACGGCTATGTGAGCGATCCCGACGAGATGCGCCTTCAAATGGTCAACTGGATACACGCTGTCGAGCCATATTGGCATTGGATGCCGTTTAACGTCGGCATGGGCAACCACGAATCGCTGGGCTTGTATTCCGATTCACTCAAATGGATCGTGGCCGATGGCTTTCCCTACGAGACGCATTCCGGCGAGGCTGTTTTTGCTGAAATGTTTGTCAATCCACTTAACAGCCCCCAAAGTGAAGACGGCGCGAAGTATGACCCTGACCCTTACCGACGCGGCGACTTCCCAAGCTACCAGGAAAATGTGTATCACTACACCTATGGTAATACGGCCATGGTAGTGCTTAACACCGACTATTGGTACGCGCCTTTGCTCAAAAAAACAACCGGGATCGGTGGAAACCTGCATGGGTATGTTATGGACCAACAACTGCGCTGGCTCGGACAAGTTCTTCTTGACTACGAGCGCGACAGCCTGATCGAACATGTTTTTATTACGCTGCACACGCCGCCTTTCCCGAATGGCGGCCACCGGGGCGACTGCATGTGGTACGACGGCGACAACACGCCCCGCCCCTGGGTGGCAGGTAAACCCGTGGAAAAAGGTATCATCGAACGCCGAGATGAATTACTTGATCTGTGTGTGAACCAGTCGTCCAAAGTTGTTGCCTTTCTGTGCGGCGACGAGCACAACTACAACCGGATGCTGATAGAAGAAAAAACGCCGCGCTATCCGGATGCCTGGGACAAGCCGCGACTGACGCTGCGCCGTCCAGTCTGGCAAATCATCAACGGAGCTGCCGGCGCACCTTTTTATGCACAACAAAAACTGCCCTGGTCGGCGGCCGTAGCAGGATTTACAGTACAAAATGCGCTATGTTTTTTTGATGTAGACGCGAAAAACATCACGTTGTGGGTAATCAATCCTGATACGCTGGAAATGCTGGACAAGTTTCAAATCCGTTGAGAAGAAACATTCAAAAACGTGTAAAAATGACTATTTTTTTAAAAAAATACGCAGATCAAATCGGCATCGCTGCATCGGGTTTATGCCTTGTGCATTGCCTGTTAATGCCCTTTATACTCGCATTCTGGCTGCAAGCCGATCATTGTACTCCGGGCACGCACTGCCATGACGAAGGCGGCGGCTTCCAATACGATTACTTGTTTCTCGCCTTCAGTGCGGCGGCTGTGTGGCTGGCCGCAGGGCATTGCTCCCGGCGCTGGCTGAAAGCCTTGATGTGGAGTTTTTTTGCGCTGCTTGCCGGTGGCGTTTTACTGGAACCAGTGTTTGAAGGAGCGCACATAGCCACCATTTTTGCAGCTGTTGGCCTGGCTGCGACGCATTTCCTCAACTGGCGTTTTTGCCGCCAATGCAACCCTTCCAGTGGCGTATGATACAGACCCGACAACTTTGTTTTGCATACAATGCACAAACCTCGTTCGATTTCCCTGATATCAGTTGTGCCGCAGGGGAAACACTGCTCATCACCGGGGCTTCCGGAACGGGTAAAACCTCCTTTTTACACCTTTTGGCAGGGCTGTTGCCTCCCGGGTCAGGTCAAATTGTAATAAACAATACCAACCTGGGCCAACTTTCAGGCCGTGCACTCGACCGATTCCGGGGGCAGCACATTGGGATGGTGTTCCAGCAGGTGCATTTTGTAGCATCGCTTTCCGTGCTTGAAAATCTTGTGCTGGCAGGCTGGTTGGCGTTTGGGAAAAAAGACGGCAAAAAAGCCCTCGAATTGCTCGGCCGCCTTGGCATCGCCGAACAGGCGCACAAAAAAACCGCCCAACTCAGTACAGGTCAAAAACAACGCGCCGCCATAGCCCGCGCTTTGATCAACGACCCTGCTGTACTGCTTACCGATGAGCCAACCTCGAACCTCGACGATAAAAATGCCCGGGCAGTCGCCGATATGCTTCGCGAACAGGCGCATAACGCAGGCGCGGCGCTTGTTATCGTAACACATGATCACCGATTAAAACAGATTTTTCATTCTTGTATCGAACTCCCATGATCGTAACTATAGCCAGAAAAAATATTTTACATCGGCCGCTTAATGCGTTGCTCGCCTGGGTATTGCTGACAGCCAGCGTGGCCATAATATCCTTGTTGTTATTGCTGCAAGGACAGTTTCAACAAAAATTCGAGGCCAGCATAAGAGATATCGACCTGGTGCTGGGCGCAAAAGGCAGTCCGCTCCAACTGATCCTCTCTTCGATATATCACCTGGATAATCCGACGGGAAACATTGATTATGTGGAGGCCCAAAAGTGGATGAAAAATCCCATGGTGGAGTCGGCTATTCCACTGGCATACGGCGATTCTTACCGGGGTTTTCCCATCGTAGGCACTACGCCTGCCTACCTGGAAAAATATGCAGCACAGGTGGAGCAAGGACTGGTTTTTCAGCAAAAATTTGAAGTGGTGGTCGGCTCGGAAATTGCCCAAAAGGGATTACTCACCCTTGGGCAGGAATTTTTCGGCACCCACGGGACGGCTGCCGAAGGCGAAGAACACCAGGAGCACAGCTATCGGGTGACGGGCATCCTGACGCACACCGGCACGGCACTAGACAACCTGATGCTGAGCAACCTGGAAAGTGTGTGGGCCATGCACGACCACGAAGAAGAACACGAAGAACACCACACGGAGGTTGATGAACACGCAACGAACGAAGCCCTGGGGAGCCATGCCGATGAAACAGGGGCGCATCTTAACACGGAAACCGGGACTGATCACGAAAGCCATCAGGAGATCACCGCCGTGCTGTTCAAATTCCGCAGTCCCATGGCAGTTGTGCAATGGCCGCGCATGTTGGCACAGCAGACTTCCATGCAACTGGCTTCGCCCGCAGTAGAAGTGAACCGAATTTTTTCCCTGTTCGGCATCGGTATCCAGGCGCTCATATGGTTGGGCTGGGCCATCATGGGGCTGGCCGCCATGAGTGTTTTTGTCGCGTTGTTTAACGCCCTCAAAGAACGCCGCTACGAACTTGCCTTGCTGCGTACCCTGGGGGGCAGCCGCGCTCAATTGCTCGGCCTGTTGCTGCTTGAAAGCCTGTGGTTGTGCACAGCGGGTTTCGTCAGCGGCATCCTGTTGAGTCGCCTGGCCCTGTGGTTTATTGCACAGGCGGCCGAGCGCACGTATCGTTTTTCATTGGATCAATTCGGTTTTCAATGGCCGGGCGAAGGGTGGCTGCTCCTGCTCACACTGGGTATCGGGATATCGGCCGCTCTGCTTCCGGCCCTGAAAGCCTACCGTTTGGATATTTCTAAAACACTTGCAGATGAATAAGTTACGCTTTTATATCATCGCCGGAACAGCGTTCCTGCTACTGTCTTGGAGCGATCTCTCCAGGTTTTGTCGCCATCAAATGATTGACTGGAAGTTCCGGGCTTCCTCGCTGAAAGCAAGCATGGCCGTTTCCCTACCCGACACCCTGGCTGCTGAAGACAACCCTGTTCACATGATTATGGATATAACAGACGAAGATGAAGGGATGTATTTCGAGGACATAGACCCCGAAGTACTGTCTGCTGCTATGATCCGTATGGACAGTTCAGACAAACCTAAGTCGCTCAGTTGGGAGGCGTTAAAGGATGTCAAGTACAAAAAACGTTTTAACAAAGAATACGACCAATACTTCGATTACCCGGTTTTTGGGGAAAAAGTGAAGGCTTTTGAAGGCCAAAAAGTCGCTATCAAGGGCTACATCATCCCGCTCAGCGTAGGCTTGTACGCCTTGAGCAAAAACCCGTATGCCGCCTGTTTCTTCTGCGGCGGAGCAGGACCGGAAACCATAACCGGGCTGACTTTTGCCCAAGCTCCTACACGGTACAAAACGGACGAGTTCCTGACTTTACAAGGTGTTTTTAAACTGAACGACACGGATGTCAACAAATTCATGTACCAACTCTACGCTGTAGAGGCTGTGAAATAGGCCGTTTTTTTAAACAAACAGAAATATGATACCTCACAATTATGCCCACTGGTTCCAACTTACATGAAATGGACGGCATCGGACACAGATACCATGCGATGCCATTTTGTTCGGAAAAACAATGGCTCGTATGTCTCTTGCGACTCCGTATGGATGAACGGAGCGCTGATGTTCCCCGGCTTAGCGCTTCCTGAATATGGGCGGGCGTTCAAGTTACTTAAATAACAACAAAACTTACAACATGAATAACAAAATACCCGTCCACATCGGCTTTTTTGGCCTGCGCAAATCGATAACGCTGTTGCTCTTTGCAGCGACATTGGTCGCGCTGCCTGCCCAACAATTTTCCGCCTCATTTTCCTGCGACACCTGTCAGGCCTCTGTCATCGCATACGCCTCCCTAATGCAACCGGAACCCCGCCCCTGGTCACAGGACGAGGTGCTTTCAACAACTGGCTTTGATTTCCTGAAAGATCTGCGCCCCGGCGACCTGATTTTTCAGGACCTGGATTGCGGACCGCTCTGCGATGCCATCGAAAAAGTGACCGAAGGCGCAGGTGGGAAAGACTTTTCGCACCTCGGCATGGTGCTGCGGTCGGGAGATACGCTGGCAATAGTGGAAGCGATTGGCTCGGCTGTACAATTGACCGGGATTCAGCGGTTTGTACAAAGAAGCAAGACGACCGATGGTCGTCCGAAAGTTGTAGTGGCCCGCTTAAAGCCACGCTGGCATGCCTTGGTTGACAGTGCAACGGTGGCCGCCGGAAATATGGTCGGCATACCCTACGACGAATCTTTTTTGCCCGACAACGGACGGCTCTATTGCTCTGAAATGGTGGCACTGGCCTTCCAGTCGGCCAACAAAGGCAAGCCATTTTTTCAACAGTTGCCCATGACCTTTAAAGACCCCGACACAGAACAGTTTTTTCCGGTGTGGATGGATTATTACAAACAATTGAAGATGGACATTCCCGAAGGCCGCCCAGGTTGCAACCCAGGCGGGTTGTCGCATGATGATAAATTGGAAATCATCTGGCTCAACTACTAAAAAACGCCACGATACAAGTGCCACAGAAAAAACACCTGGTCATTTGCGGCCATTTTTGGACACAGGTATACCGGGCAAAAGGGTACAAAACACGCGAAAATGACAGTTTGATTAGGTGCCGGGCGGCGTTGCAAAATGATAGCCCGGTTCTTTTCAACAACAAAAAAACAACTTCCATATGATTCATGCAATTAACCTGACCAAGCACTACGGCGACAAAGTCGCCCTCGACTCGCTCGACCTCGACATTGCTCCCGGCGAAATTTTTTGCCTCCTGGGACAAAACGGTGCAGGCAAAACCACCACCATCAACTGCTTTCTCGGCTTCGTGCAGCCCAGTTCCGGGCAGGCATTGATCCATGGTCTGGACGTTGCCCAGTACCCGATCGAGAGTAAAAAGCATCTTGCTTACCTGCCCGAAGTGGTCATGCTCTACCCCAACCTCACGGGGCTCGAGAACCTCGACTATTTTTCCCGGCTGGCGGGATGCAAACATAAAAAAGAGGAACTACTCCTATCCCTTACAACCGCAGGGCTGGAAGAAAAAGACAGCTACCGACGGGTATCAGAGTATTCCAAAGGTATGCGGCAAAAAGTTGGGATTGCCATTGCACTGGCCAAAAAAGCGAAGGCCCTTTTCCTCGACGAACCTACAAGCGGGCTTGACCCAAAGGCGAGTAATGATTTCATCAATATCCTCCTCCAACTCCGTAACGACGGTGTAGCCATGCTCATGGCCACCCACGACATTTTCCGGGCAAAGGACGTGGCAAACCGTATCGGCATTATGAAAGACGGCCGGCTGGTCAATGTGCTGGACAACAACCGAAACATGCTACATGCCAAGGAAATCGAGGAACTTTATCTTCAAACTATTTAAAATCAGATACTTATGATTTTTGAAATAGCAAAACAAGAATGTAGAAGCATGCTCCGGGAGCGGCGTTTACAAATCGCGGCACTGCTGTTAAGCGGGCTGTTTTTGCTTTCGCTGTTCGGCGCTTACGATTATTATGCCTCGTTAAAAAAACAGCATGAGGAAGCCACTGCGACTGCCCGCGACCAATGGGAAAACCAAGAGGAAAAGAACCCACACTCTGCTGCGCATTACGGAACTTATGTATTTAAACCGATTTATCCGCTTTCTTACTTCGACCGGGGCGTAGATGCATTTACTGGCAACACGCTTTTCCTGGAAGGGCACCGCTCCAACCAAGCGAAGCACCGGGGTGCTGAAGACCGCTCCTCTTTCGCTCGGCTGGGTGTGCTGACTCCTGCGTTCGTACTGGCTATGCTATTCCCTTTGTTCATTATCGTGCTGGGCTTCGGCTCGGTGGCCGCGGAGCGGGAAAACGGCAACCTGCGCCTGTTGCTGGCCCAAGGGGTACACCCGACTGCACTTTTTTGGGGCAAATCGCTCGGTATGTGGTCGGTGGTGCTGGTTTTATCCGCACCGTTTTTCATCGCCGGAGCGAGCGGGTTGCTCGTTGCCGGGGCAGGTGGCGAACATTGGTTGCGCTATTTGTTGACTGTGCTGCTCTACCTGGCCTACTTCGGCTGTTTCATCCACCTCACGCTGCTGTTGTCGGCGGCAACAGGCACACCAAACGCTTCGCTCGTGGCTTCCCTCGGCGTGTGGGTACTGGTTTGCCTGATTGCACCGAAGGCTGCCGTGAATGTCGCCAAACAACTCTACCCCACGCCCTCTGCACAGGACTACAAAAACTCCCTCAAGGAGGATTTGGAAAAAGGTGTGGACGGGCATGATGCCACCGACGAGTTTACCAAAAAACTCGAAGCGGAAACGCTGAAAAAATACGGCGTGGACAGTGTACAACATCTGCCATTTAACTGGGACGGCTTCATCATGCAAAAAGGTGAGGAGCATGAGACCTACGTTTTTCAAAAACACAAACAACGACTGCTCGATGTGTATGAAAAACAACAGTGGGTACACCGTGCGGCAGCGATCATATCGCCTTACATGCTCACCAATGCTATTTCCCAACGCCTCGCCGGGACGGATGTGGTATCCTACTTCGACTTTCTCGCCGCTGCGGAGCGGTATCGGGTAAAACTCGTGGGTGAACTGAATGAGGACTTAACCAAAAATTTCAAATACGGCGACTGGGACGGCAAACGGGGCAAGGCGTTTTTTGCCCAAAACACCAAATTCGAGTACAGTCTGCCTGCCCTCGATTCGGTTATGCCAGGACTTGCATCTTCGGCTTTGGCTATGTTGACTTGGCTGCTTGTCAGCGGCCTGGCGGCGGTTTTCTTTTTCAACAAAATCAGACCTGTTTAAACATGTTTTTACTACAATTAAAATACGAAACACTTCGCATGCTGCGCAGTCCGATAGCCTGGCTGTTGCTGCTTGTGCTGGCAGTCAGCGTCGGGTTCAGCCTGCAAAACGGGCAGTACCGGGCTGTTGAAAAGCGGGAGGCTATGGACAAAATGCTCGCCACGCAACAATTGGATTTGGAAAAACAAAAATTGCAGGCAGACAGCGTAGCGCGCAAACTCAAAACGGTGAATGGCTGGTGGAGAGACCCGACTAATGTGGTGGTGGTAGGCGGCGCATGGCGGGGCGGTTGGGTCACTGCCATTGAGCCGCAGCCGCAAATCCTGCTTGCTACCGGAATGAGCGATCTGCAAAACGATGCCTGGCGACTCACCCTGATGGGCAAAGAACCCTGGGGCGGCAGCGAATTGGAAAACCCTGATAACCTCTCGTTTGGGGCCTTCGACCTATCGTTCGTACTGATTTACCTGTTGCCACTTTTGGTTATTGCGCTGTCGTTCAACCTGATTTCAGGGGAACGGGAACAAGGTACACTCTCCTTGCATCTGGTGCAACCTCAAGCCGCCGGGCGTCTGTTTTTTTATAAAATGCTGGCGCGTTTCACACTGCTCAGCGCACTGACGCTGGCGATCGTACTCCCGGGGCTGGCATTGTCGGGCATTTCGTTTGCCACGCTGGCTACATGGCAAACGGCTGCCGTGGCAGTGTTGTACGCACTGTTTTGGTTTTTGATCGCATTAGGTATCAATTTACGGGGCGGCTCTTCGGCGCAAAATGCGCTGGTGTGCATAGGGGCATGGCTACTGTTCGCGCTCGTCGTACCCGCGCTGGTGAACATGGTGGCTGAAAAGGTGCATCCTATTCCGTCGAGGGCTGCTTTTCTGAACCAAATGCGGGAGGCGGATCACTACATCGAGTCGAAACGAGAAAAGTTGCTCGATGATTTTTACAAAACCCACAGCAATTACGAGCGCAAGGCCGAAGCAGAAAAAGGCTGGAGAGACTGGTATCGGGAGGAATTTTACCTACAGGAATTTGACAAAAAAATCAGGGATAGTATTGAACAAATCCATTCTTCCAAAGCAGAACTACAAACTGCGTTTGCTGAAGGGCTGACCGTGCTTTCACCGGCGTTGAGTGTACACAAACAAATAACCGACCTGGCCGGGACAAGCCGACAGGCCCTGGAATCCAACAAGCCTCTCCTCGATGAAGCGCAGCGCAACTGGTCGGGCTGGTTCCTGAAAAAATTTGACGCCGACCAAAACCTTACAGCGGCAGACTATGACGAGTTCAGGAAATTTCCGGATAAAGTGGCGGCGGCAAATGTGCCTGTCCGTCACCAGGGGATGTTTTACCTGGTACTTCAATGCTTATTGCTGGGGGCATGGGCTTGGTGGAGAGGAAGGAAGAGTATGTGATTTTTCAAATTACGTCCAAATCCAACTTAAATGATTGGTTTTGGCTTCATTACAAATTGAATGCAGTGAAAACAAAATGGATATTTTTTTATTCGCTTAGCCTTCTGTGTTTCACGGGTTATACGCAGAATTCAAGTGACAACTTTTCTTTTCCCGAAAACCCTCCCACCATCCGGGCCTTTAAAACAGGGGGCAAAATAACCCTCGACGGTTTGCTTGATGAAACCGACTGGCAACAAGCAAGCCCTGTTTCCGGCGCCGACTTTTTCCGGATGGAACCCAAACAGGGTGGCAATTTTGAGTTCAAAACCAGCGTCCGGCTGCTTTTTGACGATAAAAACCTGTACCTCGGGGTGTTTTGCGAAGACAGTTTGGGTAGAAAAGGTGTGCGGGTGCAGGACTTTCGGCGGGATTTTACCTACGGCGAAAATGACATTTTTTTCTTCCAACTCGACCCGCAGAACCTGCGCCGTTACTGCGTTTCGTTCCAGACAACACCGCTCGGTACGCAGCGGGACATACAGGTTTTTGACGACGATTACAAAGACCAGGATTGGGACGCCCTTTGGTCGGTGAAAACAAAAATACGAGAAAGCGGCTGGTCGGCGGAGTTTGCCATTCCGTTCAAAAGCCTCCGCTACGAATTGCCGAAAACCGGCGAGGCAGTATCATGGGGTTTCACGGCTTCGAGGCTTGCCCGCCGCACTTACGAGCAAACCGTTTTTCCGCCCATCCCGCAGGCTTTTTCACCCTACCGGATGACCTACGCCGCCAGGCTCGAGGGGCTCCAACTGCCCAAACCGGCCCTGAACCTGCGGCTGAACCCTTATTTATTATACAATTATGAAAAACGAACATTCAACGGCACGAAAATTCCCGGCGCTGACAACCCGAAAATCGGCGGCGATGCCAAATGGGCGATCAATTCCCACGCCGTTTTGGACTTGACTTTCAACACCGATTTCGCCCAAGCGGACGTGGACCGAGCGGTGAACAACCTCACCCGCTTCAATGTGTTTTTCCCCGAGCGGCGGCAGTTTTTTCTCGAAAACAGTGGAATATATCCATCGGGCGGGTATAGCATTTACCCTTATTTCAGCCGCACCATTGGTTTGGCAAACAGCCAGTTTAATGCCTCCGCCGTTCCGATTGATGCAGGCATTCGCTTTAATGACCGAAACTCAAGTCGAACATTGTCAGGACTTTACGTTCACCAGCGGGCAACTGACGAGCAGGGCGGGGCAAGTTTCGGGCTTGCCCGTTTTCAGAAAAATTTTGGAAAACAGAACAATTTCGGGGCAATGCTCACCCACCGTTTTGATGAGGCGGGCGACAATTTTGGCAGCAACCACAATACCACACTGACAGCCGATTTTTTCCTCCGCCCCAACGACTCCTGGACGGTGAACGGGCTTTGGAGCGGTAGCCGGGACGAGGGCACGGGCAAACTGGGGCACGCCGGGAACCTCTACGCCGGGCTGAATTTCAACGACTTGTACGCCGGATGGTCGACCAAATGGGTATCGCAGGACTACCTGCCCGGCATGGGCTTTACCTTCGGGCAAAACGTTATCCAGCACAACCCCGGCGGCTACTTTATCTGGCGGCAAAAAAGGGAGAAAACGCTCATCCGGCGGGCCGACCCCGGCTTTTTTGTCAACTATTACCACAATGCTTCGGACGGGAAATTTCAGCAGGCGAATTTGTACCTTTTCCCGGTTTACTTGTTCTTCAAAGACAATTCATTGTTCGAGTATTCCCTTTTTCCTACATGGCAAAACATCGACTTTTCCTTTTATCCTTTGGCCGTGCAAATACCACAAGGGCAGTATTTCTATACTCGGCATTTGTTGAAATATTACACCGACCAGAGCCGGAAACTTTCGGCTGCGGCCACAGCCGAATTTGGCAATTTTTACGACGGCAGGCTGCTCACACTGAACACCGGACTGCGCATCGCGCCGACGCCACACGCCGCCCTCACGCTCGACTATGAACTGAACCGGGCAAGATCGCTCGGCGAAAATGGCACCGACAAAAACGTACACCTTTACTCCGGTGGCCTGCGGCTGGCGGCCGGCCCTCAGTTGCAAGGCACGGTGTTTTACCAATACAATACCTTGGACCAAACGGGGCGCTGGAATGCCCGCCTGAGTTGGGAATACCGACCGCTATCGTTCCTCTACCTCGTTTTTAATGACACCCGCAGCAACTTGGGTATGGACAGGTTCCGCACCACAGGGGCAATTGCGAAGGTGAACTGGATGCGGCAGTTTTAATACCATTTCAATGTTCAAAATGAAAAGAAGGCATTTTATCAAAACAGGCAGCACCGTGGCATTGGGCCTTCCGATGTTGCCCAACACGTTAATTTTCAAACAATTAAATCCAATAGAAATGGTAAAAGAATTTGAAGTCCTCATTATCGGAGGCAGTTATGCAGGGCTTTCAGCAGCAATGGCGCTTGGACGCTCGCTGCGGCGGGTATTGATCATCGACAGCGGGCAGCCCTGCAACCGTTTCACGCCGCATTCGCACAATTTTATTACCCATGACGGCGAGGCTCCCGCAGAAATTGCCCGGGTGGCAAGGCAACAAGTAGAGCGCTATGATACTGTACATTTTCACGAAGGATTTGCAGTGGAAGGCCGGAAGACGGAGGCTGGTTTTGAAGTAAAAACACAGGCGGGTGATATCTTTCAAGCGAAAAAACTGCTTTTTGCAACCGGGATAAATGACAGTATGCCCGACATCAAAGGCTTTGCAGCATGCTGGGGAGTTTCCGTGGTTCACTGCCCGTATTGCCACGGTTACGAGTTTCGGGGCCAAAAAACGGGCATTAGGGCAAACGGAAAAAGGGCGTTCCACCTTGCTTCTTTGGTCAATAACCTGACCGATGACATTACGATTTTGACGGAGGGCAAGGCTGATTTTGATGCAGAACAAATGGAGAAGTTGAAAAGGCACCGTATTAATATTGTGGAGACCGAAATCGCTGAGCTCGAACACGAAAATGGCTTTGTCCAAAACGTTGTTTTCAGGGATGGCAAAAAAGTGGGATTCAATGCCGTTTACGCAGCCCTTCCATTTACACAGCACTCGGATATTCCCGCCGCCATGGGCTGCGAACTGACAGAGCAAGGTTACATCAAAACCGACATGTTCCAAAAGACAAGTATGGAAGGCATTTTCGCCTGCGGCGACAATGCAAATATGATGCGCTCTGTGGCAAATGCCGTTTATAGCGGGAACCTTGCGGGGGCAATGTTGAACATGGAATTAACAGAGGATTATTTCTAAAACTCACTGCCATAAAATTAGACTGGGGTCGCAATGACGCGCCGCGATTCCCGCTGCAAATCGGCATGTTGAGTCAGCGACTGGAAAACCTGGGCATCAACCATTTTGCAGAAGAATATATCGGCGATCACGGGAATAAAATCTGGACCGCAGACGGGCGTGTTCTGAACGACATGTTGTCCTTTTTCAATGATTTCCTGCAGTTTTAAGAACCTGCTCATGGTCAGTCACATGTCTGTTTGTCAAATTAAATTACCTTTGCGGCCGTTTTATTTCCACACCTAAAATTGACATCAAACCATGCCAGGAGTAATCCTTTGCCCCATTTGCCAATCCGATCTGACCTATTTGAATGAAGATTTGATGACCTGTTCCCAGTGTTTTCACGAATGGGACCCTGCCGCCGCGCCGGAAGAAACCGGAGATACCGCCCTGAAAGTCCTGGACTCGAACGGCAACGAACTGCAAAACGGCGACTCGGTCATTGTCATCAAAGACCTGCCCGTGAAAGGTATGCCGAAGCCTGTCAAAGCAGGCACCAAAGTCAAAAACATCCGTCTGACCGACGGCGACCACAACATCGACTGCAAAATTGAGGGTTTTGGGGCCATGGGGCTGAAATCGGAGTTTGTGCGCAAAGCGTGATTCGATCGTTTGCTCAAGTCAAAAGCACAGCGTAGTTTTATGGGCCGTTTCTTTACCAACAATATAAACGCTCATAAAGCATCAAAAACATGAAATTACATTCAATCGTAGTGGCCGGTTTATTGCTCGTCGCAGGATTGCCTTTGCATGCTCAAACGGAAACCAGCAAATCAGACATCGAGCAGATTTCCGAAACACTCATGGATTATATTGAGGGCACAGCCAATGGCGAACCGGACCGAGTGAGAAAAGCCTTTCACCCTGATTTTAATTTATATACGGTAACCGAAAAGGACAGCCTGAGAACCCGCTCGGGGGAAGAATACATCAACAATATAAAAGAGGGAGAAAAAGCCAACAGAATTGGCCGGATCATATCCATCGATTACGAAAAAGACGCTGCCGTTGCAAAAGCGGAAATCATCATTCCCAATTGGAGGATTTTTACAGACTATTTTCTGCTCCTCAAATATGAGGGCTCCTGGAAGATTGTACACAAAAGTTATACCTGGAGAGCGTATCCGAAAAATGAGGAGAAGAAAAACTGATACATGAAAGCCCTCCTTTTTGAATCTTTCCAGGCTCCACTAAGTATTCAAAACGTACCAGATCCCACACCCTCCCCCGACGGTGTGGTGATCGCCGTTAAAGCCACCGGGCTTTGCCTCAGCGACTGGCATGGCTGGATGGGGCACGACGACGATATTGTGCTGCCACACGTGCCGGGGCACGAATATGCGGGCGTGATAACGGCTGTTGGCAAAAACGTCAGGAAATGGAAAACCGGCGACCGCGTTACCGTTCCTTTTGTCTGCGCCTGCGGTACTTGTCCCGAATGCCAGTCGGGCAACCACCAGGTATGCGACCACCAGTTTCAACCCGGTTTTACGCACTGGGGATCTTTTGCAGAATACGTGGCTGTCGAACGCGCCGATGTGAATGTGGTGGCATTGCCCGATGACATGGCGTTTGCAACCGCTGCCGGCCTGGGTTGCCGCTTTGCTACTTCGTTCCGGGCCGTTGTGGCGCAGGGCAAAGTGTCGGGCGGACAATGGGTGGCCGTACACGGCTGCGGCGGCGTGGGCCTTTCCGCCATTATGATCGCAACGGCTTTAGGCGCCAATGTGATCGCTGTCGATATTGCGGAGGACAAACTGGATTTGGCAAAATCGGTCGGCGCGGTAGCGACCGTACTTGCAGGGAAAACAACCGATGTGGTAGCGGAAATCGTAGCCATCACCCGGGGCGGCGCACACGTATCCATCGACGCACTGGGCAGCCCGATAACCTGTTTTAATTCGATCAGTAATTTGCGAAAAAGAGGCAAACACGTTCAGGTCGGCCTGATGCTCGGCGACCACAAACATCCCAACATCCCGATGAACAAAGTGATTTCCAATGAACTGGAAATATATGGCAGCCACGGCATGCAGGCCTACAACTACGGACTGATGCTGGATATGATTAAATCGGGCAAACTGGCGCCGGAAAAACTCCTGGGCAAAAGCATCAGCCTGGAGGATGCAGTGCTGGAATTGCCCCGGATGGATACCTTCAGAAGTGTGGGGGTGACGATGATCGAGCGGTTTTGAGAGAGGTTGAGAGGTTGAGAAATTTTGCAAGAGCGGTAAATCATTTTTGGTATCTGGTTAGCACAGGGGCAGCGCCCCGTAAGATTTGTAGCAACCGATGCTTTGATGTTGATGGAGGTGCAGCAAACCGTAAGATTATCTTGCGGTGCGCTGCACCTCCATCAACTTTCTTGGGAATGGCTACAAATCTTACGCGGCGCTGCCGCTGTGCTAAGCACTGCTCTATTTAGGTAAATTTTGATCAAATGAAACCTTTACATTTGAGATATCGCGTTAATTTGATCTTTTAAAATTACCTTTTCTCCAAAGTGCCGAGTTAATTTCCGCTTGCGTTATTTTTTATACAAATGCTTGATTATCAAGCCCGATAACTAATAACGGATAACCGACAACTACTTATGAAGCAGAAACACCAGTTGTTCGTACTGTTATTCATTGTAGTCCACGCCGCCCGGGTGTCAGGACAGTTAAACGCCGAGCAGTTGTGGACAGCAGTGGAGCACAACGAATGCCAGTCGATTGCCGCAGACCTGGAAAAAACACCATTGACGAGCGAAGGCATGAAATTCCATGCCGGCATTTGTTATTACCGGAATGGCAACCCCGAACGGGCCATGATTTTGTTCCGGGAAGTGCGCCAAATGGAATCCCAAAAACAGCACTGGGCCACTTTCTGGATGGCTAAATGCCACACCGTTTTCGGTCAGGACAGCGCAGCGCTGGCCTTGCTCCGGGCCATACCGCCGGAGGTACTCAGCTACAATATGTTGTCGCAGCAGGAATATAACCGCCTGTCCCAAAACAGTCCCGAATTCATTCAAATGAAAGCGGCGCTGGCGCCCGGTTTCAATATCTGGACGGGTTCGCTGGCCGGTATCGCAGGGTTAGGCTTGTTTATCGGATTTGTTCTATTGATCGGCAAGTCGCGGTTCTCCGCAGGGGAAAAAAGGCTCTCCATTGTTGTGTTCTCTTTTTCGCTGATGCTCCTTGCATTCGTCCTGATTTGGACCAACTATGCCATGTTTTACCCGCTCCTCACCATTGTGTGGCCCTTTTTTGTATTTCTGGTCGGGCCTTCGCTTTATTTGTATTTAAAGGAAACCTTCCGGGAAGAATTCACTTTTAGAGGGGCGGCCATCCATTACATCGTACCGGCGGCTGTAGCCGTTTTTTTGCTGCCTAGGGTGCTGTCGCTGTATGGCGTGAAAAGCAGTATAGAGAACGATTTATTCGTCATGTCTACTTCGTCCACCCTATTCATCGGGCACCTGGTTTTTTATTCGGCGCTCATTTTTTCCCTAACCAAAAACGAGTGGCAGGTGGATACAAATATCATGGTCTGGACCCGGATAGTGGCCTGGGGCATAATCCTGTTCACCCTTGCATTTCTCACTTATTACATACTGGTAAACTGTTCCTTTTTCAACCCCAAATGGGATTACGCCATCAGTTTTGTGATGGCCATGGGCATTCTGACCATCGCTTACATGGGTCTGCTGCAAAAGCGGGTTTTCAGCAGCGAGCCTATTGCCAAATTCCTGCCTGTCCAGAAATACAAAACCTCGGGACTGACGGAAAGCGCCAGCGCATCCATCAAAAAAAAACTGGAACGGCTGCTTCAGGAAGAACGGGTTTACCAGGAAAACGAATTACACCTCGACGACCTGGCGGCTTACCTCGACATCAGCAGGCACCAGTTGTC
>JADLCC010000561.1 GCA_020847425.1 Saprospiraceae bacterium | reverse complement strand
GAATTGTAAAAAGCGCCGGGTTTTACATGCAGAATTTTGGAGGAAGGCAGCCAGTCGCCCTGGTTGTCGGCGATAAAAATTTCGCCGTCGGGGCCGATACCAACGCCGTCCGGCGTGCGCAGGCCGCGGGCGATAAATTCCATGCTGCCGTCTTTGGCATTGATGCGCAGCACTTTACCGCGGTCGGGGCCTTGCGGGCGGGTACTGGCGCCGCCGGGATTGATGGCAATGGCCAGTGCGGCATAGAAATAACCTTCTTTGTACACCAGTCCGAACGCGAATTCGTGGAAATTGGCGGAAGCGCGCCAGCCTTTTGCGAAGCACTGGTATTCGTCGATGATGTCGTCGCCGTCGGTGTCCACCAGTTTCGTAAGTTCCTGTTTCTGAAGGGCATAGATGACGCCGTCGACCACTTTAATGCCCAGCGGTTCGGCCAGACCCTGTGCGATGCGTTTTACTTTGATTTTAGCGGGATCACCGGATTGAACATTGTCGAGTAGATACACTGCGCCGAGTGCATCCCAGGTGGATACGACCAGTCGACCGTCGGGCAGGAAATCCATGCCTGCAACCTTGGGTAAAAACTCGTCGGGGCGCGCCTGTGTGAGTGTGTACGCCGGGTGTACATCCTGCAAGGGCGAGCCGTCGCCGGGCAAAGCAGCGCTGCCGCCGCCCAACACCACGCCATTACCATCCGTTTCGGCGGAACGTTTATGGAAAAAGGCGTTTTCCGGCACCACAGCCATTTCTGAATTGCCGAACCGCGCCCATTTCAGTTGAATGCCGCGCCCGCCGCCGGCCTGGAAGTATTCCACGCGGATGGGATGGTACCCTGCACGCAGCGCTACTTCCGCTTCTTTGGGTTCCATACCGTGCCAGCCGTCGTTGTCGATCAGTTGGCGGCCATCGATCCACATGCGGCTGCCGTCGTCGCTGCCGAGTTGGAACAGCACGTTGTCGTCTTTGTCCAGAAACAGGAACCCTTCAATAACAATGGCGAAATTGTCTTTTAACGGCCCAAAATCCGCGCCCTGAGCGTTCAGGTTGCCTACGACGGCAGCCAGCATCGGGTCTCCGTCGAAACGTACTTCTTTAAAAGTAAGCGGCGCTTTGGCCTGGTTGTACACTTTGATGGATAACCCGGAAGCCACGTCGCCGTCACTCACCGAAGCATCGGGGCGGACCCAGGAAGATTCGGGGATGTCCGACAATTTTGTGGCACTCTCGCCACCTTCACCGTCGTCCTCCCCTTCGTCGAGCGATAATACATAGTTGACCATGGCAGTGGCGTCTTCCGGTTGCAGATCCGGGTGGGCGCTCATGGCTGCTGCGCCCCAGACGCCGGCGCCGCCTTTCATTACTTTTTGGACCAGTTTTTCGACAACTTCCGGCACATTTTTGTAGCGCTCGGCGATTTGACGGTAACCGGGGCCGACGGTTTTGACTTCCGCGTTGTGGCAGGTGCGGCAATCACTTTTCGCCATCAGTTTTTCACCGGCGCTGACTGTGCCTGCGCCGGTTTCGCCGGAAGCCTCTGCCAGCCGCTCCGCATCGAAGGGGTTGGGGAGGAGGGGCTGGTTGACGAACATAGTAGTAAAGTGCGTGGGTCGATCTGCCAGCAGGGTCAGTTCGCCTTCAACGGCCAGCGCCGACAGGTTTACCCTGTTTTCCAGGCTGGCCTGATGCGTTTGTTTCCAGCCGCCGTTGGTGGTAATATTGGAAGGATCGGCGATGGAGGCAACGCTGGTATGCAGCACGATGCCTGCACCTGCTGGTGCATTTTCCACCGTAAATGTGCGTTCAAAACCGCGCTGGCGGTCGTGTTCGACGTAATCCGGCCTTTCGTTGATACGGATGCGCTGTCCGTCGGACAGCACCAGGTCGTACATGATTTCGGCGCGACCGTCCTTTGTGTAGCGGTGGCCTTTGTAATCGGTCCGCGGCGCTTCCGTTTTACCACCCAGCGTTACCGTCCAGGGTTGCCGGAATTTGTTTTCCAGCCATGCAGCGCCTATGCTCATCGGCTGCGGACCGTGGCGCATATTGTACACCGCGCCGGTGAAATCGACGCCGCCTGGCCAGGCCTTGTACAAGGAGCAGGAATCGGTGGAATACGATACCCAGAGGTCGTTATTGAGCGCAAATGTGATCATTCTGGGTTGTTTGTCCATCACGGAGCGAAAAACCCATGGATCATTGGGGCGAATATGTTTTGTGGTGTGACCGAGTCTGGAAGCCAGGTACCAAATCCCGATCAGTCCGATCAGCAGTAAAATGAAAAGGTTGCGTTTTTTCATGTTGTTGATAAAATGCCAAATTTATTCAGGAAAAAAAGAGGGTGTGTGGCGGTAAAATTTGGAAAGAGCAGCAGCGAAGGTAAAATTTCGATTGTTTTTGGCAAGGCAAATTTTTGGCAACGTGTACTGGTTTTTCTGTTTTGTACAAAGCGGCCGGTAATTGTACTTTTGTGTCCCAACACGGAGATTTCACCACAAAGTACACCAAGGTGTTTCACAAAGGCCACAAAGCGTAGAGTAGACACATCACGCTTGGTATAAACAGTAATCTGGCATCAAAATAGCAGATGTCTGGAAAAATGCGGTCAATTCTACGCCTTGTGGCCTTTGTGAAACACCTTGGTGTACTTTGTGGTAAAAATTTGTGCGAGGAATAAGTCTTTGATTTTTAATAGATTTTGTGTGCAAAACCTTTTGATTGGGCGACAACCATCAAACCATTTTTTCAAACTATCCATCATGCGCTATAACTATTTGCCTGTTTTCCTCCTTTCTTTTCTCCTTCAAAATCAATCGGTTGCACAAAACTTCCGGGTTCAGATCGGAGCCTTTGAAGCGCCTGTACCCGCATCGTATTTCACAGAAAGAGGACAGGAAACATACGTCGAAACAGTCGACCAGTTGGGTATGCACCGCTATTTTGCCGGCTCTTATGCTACGCGTATCGAAGCGGAAGCCGTTCTGACAGAGATGGTCGCAAAGGGTTTTCCTTTTGCCGCTATTGTAGATGTGGAAGAACAGCGCATCCTGCGTGGTGTCGGTTGCCCATATTTCCGCAATGGCATTTTGTTTTTGCAGGAGCCGCAACAGGAAACAACCGTGCGGAATTTGTACTTCGAATTCGGGCTGTCTAAGCTTAGTCCCGAATCCATTGCCGAATTGAACAGCGTGGCTGCCAAACTGCAACAGAATGGTTTCCTGCGGTTAAAAATCCTGGGGTATACCGACGGCGTCGGCGACCCGCAGGCCAATGTCGAACTGGCGGCCAGCCGGGCGAGAGAATCCCGCAACTACCTGATTAATAAAGGCATACGCGCCGATAGAATGTTCATCAGCGTGTTCGGTGAAGCGGACCCGGTATTGCCCAATGGCGAAGAAGTTGGTAATGGTAAAATCGTCGATTTGCCCGAAAACCGCAAGTGGAACCGGCGGGTGGTGCTGGTTCTGGTAGATGAAAAGGTGAAATAGAAACAAGTGCCTTGCCACAGCCCTGTTTTCCACAAATTGTTAGTTTTTTAACGCGAAAAGACCCGCCATTCAGGTTACATTTGCCGATTGATTTCTGTCTTTTACAGAAACCTTCCAAAACTTAAATATTCTACGACGCATGAAATTCAGCGTTTCTTCTACCGAACTTCTGAAACAACTCCAGATCGCTTCCGGCGCGATCGGCTCCAACCCGGTTTTGCCTATTCTGGAAGATTTTCTGTTTAAAATCGAAAATAAAAGGCTGACCATCGCGGCGACCGACCTTGAAACGAGCATCGCCACCAGTATCGAGGTATTGGCGGACGATGATTTTTCCGTGGCTGTTCCTGCCAAAATACTGCTCGATACGCTGAAAGCGCTGCCGCAACAGCCCATTACCTTCACGGTGCAAGCCGATAACTGGGGCATCGAGATCACTTCTTCTTACGGCAAGTACAAACTCGCCGGTGAAAATGGCAGCGATTTCCCCAATATCCCCGAACTGGATAGCGTGGAAACGGTGAAACTCAACAGCCAGT
>JADLCC010000560.1 GCA_020847425.1 Saprospiraceae bacterium | reverse complement strand
GTGCGTATTTGCTGATGTCGACGCCCTGCGTTTGGGGCGTCACACCCGCGCCGGGTTGTATGAAATACGCGACCACGATGCCGATGAGCAGGGCAAAAGTGGTCACTACTTCGAAGTAAATCAGCGCTTTACCACCAACAGTACCTACCTTTTTCAAATCGCCCATACCGGAAATCCCCAGGGTAATGGTCAGGAAAATCAGCGGATTGATAAACAGTTTGACCACACTGATGAAATATTTGCCCAGCGGCTCCATGCGCACTGCGGTGTCCGGCGCAAAATGCCCCAGCAGTACGCCAGCCAGGATAGCCAGGAGTACCCAGGTGGTGAGGTTGGTAAAGATTTTTCTCATGGAGGTGGGCCACCGGTTGGGCGGGTGGGACAAAGAAAGGCAGGTGCAATCATATTTGGTATTATTTTTGTTGCTTCTCAAGCACGCAAGCCATTAATCATTCAATCATATACAAGATAATCACATGCACTTCATTTATGTTGACGAAAGTGGAGATCCTGGAATCCATCAATACGGATCGCCTTTTTATATATTATCTGGCCTGGTTGTACCCCAGGATGAATGGAGTAAGTATTTAGAACGCCTTAAAACTTTTCGACAATCAATAAAAGATACCTATGGGTTGCAACTTCGTGAGGAAATTCATGCAGCCGAACTAATCAGGATTAATAAAACGATTTCATACCGTTCCATAAAAAAGATTGACCGAATTAGCATTCTAAAGGCCTATTGCCAACAGATACCAATCATATTTGACACTGCCAAAGTGATCAATATTTGCCTTGTCAAATCGAATTTTAGCACCCCGGAAGAAGTACAACTGACCGCTTGGAATAGATTGATCCAACGTTTTGATACTTTTCTAAAAAAGAGTGCAAAGGACAAAGGCATTGTTATTTCAGATGAAACAGACGGCCATAAAATCATGCGCCTTATGCGAAAAATGAGGGTATATAACCCTGTCCCGTCTTATTTTGGGAGCGCTTACAATGCTCCTACTGACAATATTTTAGAAGATTTACTTCAAAGAAACTCTCAGCATTCCTATTTTATACAAACTGTTGATGTAATCGCACATATCCTGTATCGAAAGGAATGCCCCAAAGGGAGTTTGAAAAAATATGGATTGGAATTGTTATTTGATGTACTTGAACCCATTTTGCTAAAGGAGGCCGCAAAAGGTGATAAACTTGGGATCGTACGAAAATAAAAATGCCCCGGTTGAAATAACCGGGGACTTTTTGCGGCTCGATAGGATCATAAGGATCAAACCAAGTCGACTTATCTTTAAAAAGTCCAAGGTGTTTGGACCTAAATTGCTTACAATAAACAATGAGGACAATCACAGATATTCAGATACCCAGATGCAAATACAAAGGTAGAAACGTTACACAAACAACGCAAATCTTTTTTAAAAGTTTCCACCACAGCGTTGGGCTTATATAAAACAAGGCTACATGCCTGATTTGAATATACGGGCCTTTTCAAAGGCTTTTGATGCCAATATAGACGGACTGCCGAACTGTCGCCGGTACCGCCTCAATAAGCAGATAATCAACCCTTTAGCACAACACATTATTCGCCTCACTCACGATTTCTGCATCTTCTGATCCAGCGTAATCACCAAAAACTCCGCAGGCCTGCTCACCGCCAGCAGCACCGTCACCCGCATATAACCGTCTAAAATATCCTGCGGCGTCATGGTACTACCCAGGCCGATCTGAACGGAAAAGGCGTCATCCGGTTTGGCGCCTGCCAGTCCGCCGTCCTTCCAGAAATTCGTCAGAAAGTTTTCGATCATACTTTTTACCGTGACCCAGGTATTGGCATCATTGGGTGCAAAAACATAGACCCGGAGCGCGATTTTCATGGATTGTTCCAGAAAAATAAGGGTCCTGCGTACACTGATGTAACGCCAGTCCTGGCTGTTGCCGTCCAGCGTGCGGGTGCCCCAGACGAGTACACCTCTACCCGCAAACATGCGTATGGCGCAAACAGATTTGCCATCCAGTGACACATTGAGGCCGGCCTGTTCTGTATCGGAAATCTGGACGGCGGGACTGATCACAGCGGATATACTCATATTGGCGGGTGCATGAAACACGCCGGTGGATTGGTCCACCGTGCAATAAATTCCCGCCATACCTGCGCCGGGCGGCAGCAGGTTGAGTTCCAGCAACATGTTTTGGAGGATGGAAACATACAGCGGACTTACACTTTGCAGCGTCTGGTGCAGTATTTTTATCAGGCCCGGATCGGTAGTGGTGGCAATAGCGGCAATGGCTGTCTGGATGGCCATGAATTTTTGCTGGTCCCGCAGTTGTTCACTTTTCAACGCCTGCTGTAGTTCCGCCTGTAGCAAGCCTATCAGGATGGGCAGGGAATCTTTTGCCACATCGGTAAAATCGACCGTTGTAAGGTCCCTCATATTGGTATGCACCCAGGGGTAATAGGCCGCGCCCCATTGCAGGTTGTTCTGGACGCCGTTGCGAAACAAGGTGATGACATCCTGATCGTCTAAAGTCCTTTCCCGGAAACCGCCCCAGATATCGAGTATGGCAAAGCGGCTTTGCGTAGCAGCACAATGGTCCAGCATAGCCTGGTGCACGGCTGCGGAGGCGCCGGCATCAGTCATCGCTACGGTGTCGGGGCAAAGGAGCAACGTAGGTTCCTGCTCTTTCTCCAGCGCGTCGATACCTCCTGAAAAATCGGTCGCAACAACTTGTTTAATATCCGCGTAGTTACCAATGGAAACGATGTAGCAGTCCGTGCCGCCGTTGGCAAAATAGAGCCGCAGGCAATCGTATAGATAGAAGCGAACGCCTGCCGGACTGAGTTGGAATGCGGAGCCCGGCTCGGTTTTTAGTTGAAACAGGGTTTTGGGCGGGCCACCGAAATATTGCTCGTATTCGCCCCATGAAGAAATTTTGACGGGAATATTGGTGACAGGTTTGTTGTTCTGCACAGCCTTTTCCGTATATCCGACAAAAGCGGGTACGGAGGTAGGAACCGGCACAATGCTGTTGGGGAATGCGTTTTTTTCTTCTATGTAGACGCCGGGGGTACTCAAGGATAGTGCCATATTTTAGAGGATTTCCATGCAAGGTAGGCTTTTAAGTTACCGTTTCTTCACCGGCAATTTTTGCATAACCAGGTTCAGCGGCTGGTTCGTTTGAGGAAAGGCTTTTTTGATTTCCAGGCGGTAACCTTCTTTAAAAAACTTCACTTCCGGGTCGCTGCGCTGCGCTGTTTCCGGAATAGAAATGCTGTACGAGCCCGTAGCATCGGTCGTATCCCGGAAGGTATTGTCTACCAGAACGACAACGCCGCCGAGCGGTTCGTCGCGGGAAAGCACGGTGCCGAACACACGCCCCAGGTGCTTCAAAGCCACTTCGAGGTAAATCTGCCCGGAAGCATCGAGTGTATAAACCGAATCGGGGCGTGTGGATACGAACGGTTCCGAAAACTCCACATTCACATGGCGGATCTTGTCGCCGGGGCGGAGGTTTTTGAAACTCGCCTGGCCTTTGTCGTCGATGAGTTCTTTTTTGCGCTCGCCGTTCACATCAAGCACCACGTAGCCTTGCTGGCGGAGGGGCTGGATGGACTGGCCGTTTTTGCCGTTGACAAATACCGTTAAGGAAACGGATTCTTCCTTTTTGCAGCGCTCATCGCCCATCAAATGAGCTGGATTGAGCAAAAAAACCAGGGTAAAAAGCGCCAGAGCACCTCCTGCCTTCGCAACGCCGGTATCAATATTAAGAAACCCGGGTAAAATAGAGCCGATGCCCGCCGCGCCCAAAGCCAATATCAGGCGGAATACAAAAAACTGCGCCGAACTCGGACAGGGTACAAACAACACTGCCGCCAGAATAGCAGCCAGCGATGCGACACCGATCCAAACCGATGTTTTGGATGAACCGCCATCGCCCGTTCCGGTGGAAACCGGCGGTTTCGCGTCGCCGTTACCCGTGCCGGTAGTCGTAGTCGAAACAGGGGGATTGCCATTTCCCGTGCCGCCTGTATTGGTCGAAACAGGTGGTTTGCTCACCGAAATGTTCACGGTTGCGCCGGCAGGAAGTTCGTCGAGCAGTTGCAGCAAAGCAACGGTTATTTTGTTGCGGGTGCGGTCCAGGTCGCCGGAGGATTCGATGCCCATCCGTTTTTGCTTTTCCATCTCCCGGAAACGTCCGGAGAGTTGCAGCATTTCCGTTTCATGGCGCGAGTCCTGGGCCATCAGGAGCATGGCTTCTATGGCTTCATCGAGGCGGCTTTCAGCAATCAGTTGTTTGACGTCAGATTTGTTCATACAGCGCTAAGGGATTCAGGTAAAATGCAGAAAAAGGGCATTTTCAGTTTGACATTTGGAGATCCAGGTGATTCAAAGATTTTTTCTCCTGCAAAAATCAAATAAAAACTGTATTCTTTGAACAAAATTCACACTAAACAAAAGCCACCAACCATTGCGGCCGGTGGCTATTCGTAAATATCTCAATCTGTTTTTTTTTTGAGGATTAAATGCAACACGGAAAAGATGGAACACGGATTTGTAATAAATCCTTTAAATCCGTGTCCCATCCATTAGATCCGTGTTCCATCTTTTCCGTGTTCCATCTAATCCTGCACAATCAACTTCCCGCTCCCGATCAACACCCCTTTCTGGTCCAGTTTGAACAGGTACATGCCCGTTGGCAAACCTTCTTTTCTTAGGGTCAGCATCGGACCCGGCGCCGTTTCGTCGCGCACAATTTTTCCCTGCAAATCAATGACTT
>JADLCC010000559.1 GCA_020847425.1 Saprospiraceae bacterium | reverse complement strand
CCTGGTAGTATTCTAAAATCTGCTGTGCAGGAGGAAGCAGCACTACATTGATCATCTCCTTGGTTTTTCGCCGTATATAAACCAGTCGGTTGTCGCGTACATTTTCTTTTTTGAGGTAAGCCAGGTCGATGAAATTAATCCCTGCACAGTAGTAGATGAAAATGAAGTAATCCCGCGCCAGATAAAGTTGAGTGCCTGCTGCCAATTCAAGGTGTTCGATTTTCCGAATTTCTTCCCGCAATATTGCCCTTTTGTGTGGCTTGTCACGCCGGTACTTGGTGAAACTGAAATCCTTGAAGGGATTGAAATCTTCCTTAACCAGGTCTTCTTTGCGGGCGCTGTTGAGGAGGGTTTTGAACGTTCTCATAGGCACAAAAACAGAATTTGGTTTCATGCCGCTACTGGACAGGTATTCATCGAAGCGAATGATAAAACTGGTGGTGATGTCTGAAAAAGCAAAATCTTTTCCACCACGAAATTTTCTCAGGTAGTTTCGCGTCGAGACAAATACTGCTGCATACCCCAAACGTCCTCCTTTACGCAAACGATCGATCAACTCGTCAAAGTACTGGAGCACCGTAGTTTGGTTGCGACGTTTATCGGCAGACAGTCGTTTACAAAGTTCTTCGAGGGAGTAGTCTCCACCATCAGACTCCAAATCAATGATGAGTTTCTGAGCCTCCAATCGTCTGGTGTCGATCAGGACACTTAATTCGCGAAAGGGAGGGTGCTTTCGCCGTGGTAGGTTGGTCTCATTATCCCAGAGGTCCGGATGGCAAGAAGCGTTGAGGTGGAAATATTTTGTCTGGCGATTGTGGATAAGACGTAGCATGATGGGATGAGCACCATCGCTGAGTGTTTTCGAAGTAAAGAGAACTACCTTTGCTGAAGCCATTCGTTTAAACCGGTTTAAACATAGTTTAAACAAAGATAGCAGAAAACGGTAAGTATATCCAAAAATATAAAATGAAAAAATTACTATACCATTGATTGTCAATGGTATAGTAAAAAAATAAAAATATTGCGCACATGATCAATCCTGCATGGCATGCAAGAGGTCATCGGTTCGAATCCGTTATCCTCCACGTTGATTTTGAAGGGTTTGCGCGAAAGCGTGAACCCTTTTTTGTTGGGCGATTTAAATATGGCGCTCTGCTAATGCCCACAAGTCATCTTCCACTTTTTGTCTGTGCTTATTCTCCGAGCAATATCCTAAGAAATAAGGGTACTGATAAGATGCGATAATATGTTTAAATTTGTCCCATTAACACAAAAATCTAGCGGAGTGCACACTTTTACAGCTTAATATGAAAATCAATGGCTAAAAAAAGTAACGAAATCAAACTATCCGTCAGCAACCTTGCCCAAATCAGGGAGGGAAGTGTTTCCTTTGGCGACTTCACACTTATCGTAGGGGCACAAGCAAGCGGGAAAAGCCTTTTTCTACAAATGCTGAAACTCATAGTTGACCGGCATCAAATTTATGAAACTCTGGAATTACATGCTTACGATTGGGGTGGAAAGTTTGAAAATCTGCTTAATATGTATTTTGGGGAATCGATGTCAGGTATCTGGAAATCTGACACTTCGGTAACTTGGGAAGGCAAAAACTATAACAGCAAGGCCATCTTGGCCAGACAGGGAGCAAAAGCATCGAAGGAAGAAAGTATGTTTTATATTCCTGCACAACGGGTTGTCACGATGTCGCAAGGCTTTCCCAGACCTTTCAGCAGCTTTGAAGTTGGAGATCCGTATGTGTTGAAATCGTTTAGTGAAACGATGCGGGTGCTTATGGAAAAAGAATCTGCAAATAATGGACAAGAAAACATTTTTCCAAAAACCGGAAAAATGAGCAAAGCGATTCGGGAACAATTAGACTCCGGAATTTTTCACGGGGCATCTATTGAATTGGATAAAAGTAGCGGGCGAAAAAGATTTTTGCTAAGAATTGGAGAAAGTCGACTACCATTCATGACGTGGTCTGCAGGACAAAAAGAGTTTATGCCGCTTTTATTGTCGCTTTATCATTTAATACCTTCTGGTAATATTCCGAAAAAAGAAAATATTGATTGGGTCGTCATCGAAGAGCCTGAAATGGGTTTGCATCCAAAAGCTATTCAAACAGTAATGCTACTAGCTCTTCAATTAATTCAACGGGGCTACAAAGTTGTCATCTCTACGCATTCGCCTGTATTGCTTGAATTAGTTTGGGTGATCAACAATCTCAAACAGTATAAAGCCAGTGGGGATGAATTATTTGACCTGTTTAATATTCCCAAAAATCCAGAAGTTCGTAAAATTTTTCAAACATCAATCGTTGAAAAGACCTTCAATACTTGGTATTTCCAAAGAGAAAAGGATGGCGTCTATATCCGGGACATATCAGCACTTGATGCCGGGAGTGACAACCCCGATATGGCTAATTGGGGGGGGCTGTCTGAATTCGCAAGCCGCGCAGTCGATATAATCTCAAAACTTGCCGCTCATGCCGAAAAATAGAAATGAAAACCCATTTAAAACGGCGATAGAGGAGACGCATGAAGTGACAAACTGCTATCAATCGGGCTTACAAGCCTTGGGTAAATACAGCCAGAAGATCGTTGTTGTTGATACTTCTAAATGTGAAGGAAGTATTGATATTGATGCTTGCACTACAGCCATTTACCCCAATGCTAACCGATGGGATTACGCACTTGCCTACGACTCTAAGGTGTATTTTGTTGAGGTGCATTCTGCTGAGACCAGCGAAGTAAGTGTTGTTTTGCGAAAACTCCAATGGCTCAAAGATTGGCTAAATGAAAAAGCTCCTAAAGTCAGAGAATTGAAAGCAGAACAGCCTTATTATTGGATACAATCTGGAAAATTTAGTATTCTTAAAAATTCACCACAGGCAAAAACAATCGCCCAATCAGGACTTCGCCCGATCCCGAAGCTAATCTTACCTATTAAATAATGGCAAAGTAAAGATTTTTTCGCCTCGGCAGGTATTCCTGCTCTTCCTTTAAACCCAAGCCCCTCGTCTTTTCGCCTCGGCAAGTGTTCCTGCCCTTCATTTAAACTCAAGACCAGCCGCGGCGCTGGGCTTGAGTGAATGGAAGAGCAGGAACACCTGCCGAGACGAAAAATCAGCATTGATCCTCCAGTTTTTATTCCTCTCCCCCTCTTTCCCACTTATTTAACTCCTCCAAAAGTTCCACATCTTCCTGCCACTTTTTAAACGACCGTTCATAAGCAGCCTGCGTTTTTGTAAGTTTCAAAGTGTATGGACTCCCTTTTTGGATCGTCTCCATCCGTAAATCGATGGTGACATTTCTGATGGCGCTTTCCATCTGCTGCCGGTAGGATTCATTTTTTCGGTACTCAAAAACACGTTCTGTTGGAGAGTCCAGAAAGGGCCTCAGTATTTCCCAGATTTCCCTGTTGTACTTGCTTGAGGTAGGAACATCCCGGGTCCAATTGGGTGGAGGAGTAGGCATTGCCGCAGCTCGTGCAGATACCTCACGGACACAAATTGAGTGCAAAGCATTGGCTAGCACACGATTTTGAGATTCCCGGCTCAAAAGTATGCCGGCCAATATACGATTGACATATTTTCGGGGCAGGGATTTCGTGATTACTTCCAGAGTGTTTTTTATCCATGTTTCGTCATGCTCGTAATGTTTGCTGAACGACAATACCTTTTCAAGAATGGACATGATGACTGCTTTTCGGGTTTCATCGTCATCGTTTCCATAAGATTTTCCCAAGTCTGAGAGTTGAACCTTTATTATGTGCAAGGGAATGTTGTGAATTTGATCGGACAAGAAACCGTCCAGGGCGACATCATTCAACTCCTCTATGTATTTCAGGATGTTCAAAAGGTGGTTGACGACAGAAACATCGTCTATGTCGGCGGCTTTTTCGAATATCGGCGTAAAAATACCGGGGCGATACTGTTGCAATAAGTCTGCCCATGCCTTTATCGTAATCTTGTCAAAAACAGTAACCAGCAAGTCCGCGCAATTGTTCAGCAAGAATTTTTCATCCTTTAGTTTCGATAATACGGCGGCGGCGGCAGTAAAATCCCAGGATTCTTTCCAGTTTTCATCCAATTTAATCCCTTGGAAATCAAGGAGCAGCTGTTTCGCATAATCCTGGGAGTGGAGTTCTTCGTTCTCCCAGTTTTGAAGATAATAGTATAACCATTCCAGCTTCACTGGGACGGCTGCGGCCGATAATAAAGCGAGGTGTTTGCTTTTCGGCCATAAAATAACAGCGCCATAATGATACCAATATTGAATGGTCATTCCGGCATTGCCGGTGTATCCCTCTTCTTGCTTTTCGAGTGGGTCATCCGTTCCGATCTCTATATCCGTGATTAAATCTTCTTCATCGAGGAATATCGTTCCCAGGCCCGGCCCTTTGTCGTCGGCCCAATGTTTAATGCTAGTGTGTGTGTCGTATACCTCTCCCATGGTTCCGCTCTCCTCTTCGGGTTCTTCGTAACGCCCTCTTCGGTTCCTGCTGTTATAGCAGTAATCGTTGTAACCACCGCCCTCCATCTCTCCCATCTGGTAATGGGGCACCAATCCCAGCCGGCCGAAATACCCGGCTTTATCGGCGGCAGCCAACATTGCTTCCGCCCTCGGTTTGTCGTGGTGTTTCAAGTTTGCTCCCGAAAAATTGGCAGGCGTATATTGGTGGTCCAGCAACACCACTTTGGGTTGATGTTCAATAGAATCCGCCAATTTTGCCAATAGCGCCGCCATGTCCTTGGTCGGAGACATAAATTGCGGACTTTCCACCTTTTTTGAACCGGAAGCATATACTAGATTGTATACCAGGCAAATCCTGTATCCCGATGTTACGGGTTTTATTTCATGGTCGCAATCGGCAAAAAAGGCGACGAAAGGCATTTTATAAAGGCTTGTTGCCGGTGAAAAATCAACAATTTCTTCCCTGCCGTCAAATCGAATGTGCAATGCTCCGCCGGTATGGCTGCCCGGCAGACCGATGACCAGGGTGCCGAACATGCCCGGTTCCTTTTCCGAATCTTTGTGCGGGAGGAAAAAGTCGTCCGTTTCGTACAGTAGCAGTTTGTACAGGGATGCCGTTACTTCTCCTTCTTCTATCCCAAGCCCGACTTTGATGTCGGCTATGATTTCTTTGATAAAACCGGCCCATGCATCGTGATGAAAAGACAATTGGTCGGCATCGATTTCCCAGGCGCTCCGCACGGTGGTGTCGGTTATGGTTTGGCTGCCTTTTCCAAATGGGGCTTTTTTAGAAACGTTGATGATTTCCTTTGCCTGAACCGCGTTTAAGGGGAATCCGATCTCTCCGACACCTTCGATGTGCAAGCCGGGAAGCGTAAAATTTTTGACCCCGGAAGTTGCAAAGGAGCCGTTGCCTTCTATGGTTTTGAGGAGCGTGAGGAGTTTTGTCTCAATGGGCTGCATGATTTACTTATTGTCGATCAAAGTAGTGAAAGCCTGTTTAGTGGACGAGATTGGAGATGGTTATTGCCTCGCAGGAACACCTGCCGAGGCGAAAAGCATCTCCATTCACTTCCTCGACCGATTCCCAGCCAGAAACCCCCATCCACTCGAACCAAGCAAAAATCCCAGATCGTACAGGCCGCCCGAATTATTGAGCCCGTAAATAGCCACATTGTCGTTAAACAGGCTGGCGATGAAACTCAGCGGCGTGATAAACCCGTGGATCAGTCCGAAGATCAAACCGTAATTCCGCCCGGTCAGGCAGGTTTTGACGGGTTCGGCATCGGCGCAGGATACGAGGCAGCAGCAGACGAACAGCACTGCCGTTAACAGGAACATTTTGCGGAATTTTTTCATCGGATATGATTTTTAGTCAGGCATGATTGGTTTGTTCGGCGTGGATATTTTCCCATGTAAGAAACAGAAAATACCCGATTTTTTAAATTTGATTTTAAAAATAAGGCCATTTTTTAAATAGGTTTCAACCGATCAAACCCTTTCAAACCACTCAAACCCAACAGAATCCGTAATTAGTACCAAAACAGGATAGAAAAACACAAGTGTTTTCAGCAAAAACAGGCCGAATTTTGTACCATAATTCATTCAAAAATTTGCCATGACATTTGCAGACCTGACCAATACCGACAAACCAGTACTTGTAGACTTTTATGCCGACTGGTGCGCCCCTTGCCGGGCTATGAAACCTGTGCTCGAAGACCTGAAATCCCAAATGGGTGAAGACGTCGCTATTTATAAAATTGATGTGGACCAGAACCAGATGCTTGCCGAACGATACGGTATCCGCTCCATCCCTACACTGATTTTGTTCAAAGACGGCAAACCCGTCTGGAGAAAATCAGGTATGGCCTCTTCCGTTGAACTGCAAAAAGCAGTGACGCAATTTCAACCTGCCTGAAAAACATCCACTGCCGTGATTTTTGTCATCTAAACCTCGATGACGGCCATTTTACCTTTATTGTTAAATTCAAACCACCACGTTCAAAAATTATCACACATGAAAATCGAACAAATTTATACGGGCTGCCTCGCACATGCTGCATATTACCTGGAAAGCAATGGAGAAGCCGCTATTTTCGATCCACTGCGCGAAGTAGAGCCGTATATCCAGCGCGCCGTAAAAGGGAATGCCAAAATCAAGTATGTTTTTGAAACCCATTTCCACGCTGATTTTGTGAGCGGACATTTGGATCTGGCTAAAAAAACGGGCGCGAAGATCGTTTTTGGCCCCACCGCCAAACCTGGCTACGATGCCATCGTAGCAGAAGACAACCAGGTGTTTAAAGTCGGCGACTACTCGGTAAAAATCATCCACACGCCGGGCCACACGATGGAAAGCACAACCTACCTGTTGATCGATGAGCATGGTAAAGAACACGGCATCATCTCCGGCGACACGCTGTTTATTGGTGACGTGGGCCGCCCCGACCTGGCGCAGCACGTTATCGCCGACCTGACCGAAGAGAAACTGGCCGGATACCTGTACGAGTCCCTGCGCAACAAAATCATGCCGCTCAGCGACGACCTCATCGTTTACCCGAACCACGGAGCGGGAAGCGCCTGCGGAAAAAACATGAGCAAGGAAACCACCGATACTTTGGGACACCAGAAGCAGGTGAATTATGCACTCAATCCGAACCTGACCAAAGAGCAGTTTATAAAGGAAATCCTGACCGGACTGGTTCCGCCTCCCGGCTATTTCCCGCAAAATGTACTGATGAACATCAAAGGCTACGAAAGCCTCGACACAGTAATGGAACGCGGTACCCACGCGCTTTCACCCCGCGCATTCGATGCTGCGGCCAATGAAACCAATGCGCTCGTACTCGATACCCGCGACGCTCAGAAATTCTCGGAAGGTTTTGTGCCCAATTCCATCAATATAGGTGTTGACGGCAACTTCGCCCCATGGGTGGGCGCTTTGATCCCCGACGTCAAACAGCAAATCCTGCTCATCACCGAGCCGGGCCGCGAAGAAGAAGTGGTAACCCGGATGGCGCGCGTAGGTTACGACCACTGCATCGGCTTCCTCGACGGTGGTTATGAAGCCTGGAAAAATGCCGGTATGGAAGTGGATAAAATCGAACGTGTTACGGCCGATCAACTGGCCGGCATCATCGAAGCCAAACCGGAAACGCCTGTTTTCGACGTCCGCAAACAAAGTGAGTACAACAGCGAACACATGCTCGACGCGAAAAACGCTCCGCTCGATTTTATCAACGAATCCATGTCGGGCATTCCGAAAGACAAAACCGTCTACATCCTTTGTGCGGGTGGTTACCGTTCCATGATTTTTGCCAGCATCCTTCGGGCGCGCGGCTACGACAAACTGGTGGATGTGATCGGCGGCTTCAAAGCCGTGAAGGACAGTGGAAAAATTAAAGTGTCCGACTATGTTTGTCCGACCACTTTATTGTAAAAATAAGTTGAGAACAGTGAATTAGTTTCTGATGATGACCGGGAGCGGATCTCCGTTCCCGGTTTTTTTATGTTTGGCGTGCAGGATGTGGTTTATTGTCAATGCTTTACGAAACACGAAACACGATACACCGCCAGCCCTGACCACTTCTCCCGGCTCTGTGACTTTCATCACGCAGTTGAGGGGTTGCCACAGCCGACCTTTGCGACAGAATTGCACGAAATGACTCGTTCTCAACATGAAAAGATTACTGCTTCTATTGGCATGTGTGTGGCAGATTGCCTTTTTACCGGCGCAGGATACCTTGCACACGGCGCCTGCGCCTGTTCACCGGGGTACGCAGGCCAATAGTCTCTTGGAAGCCTTCCAACACGGTCATTTTCACGGTAGTTTTCGCAGCTATTTTATGGTTACCGACAATGCCCCCGATCTGTCCGACTATTATGCCCTGGCGGCGGGTGGCGGGCTGCATTTTGCTTCCTCACCGTATCACGGGTTCAGTTTCGGCATCGGCGGGCTTTTCAACTACAACCTGCGTTCATCCGATCTCGGCGCAAAGGATTCGCTGACCGGCGCGCTTAACCGCTACGAAATAGGTCTGTTCGACGTAAAAGACCCCGAAAACCGCAGCGACCTGGACCGGATCGAGGAGCTTTGGTTGCGTTACCAGTGGAAAAAAACGCAGATTACCCTGGGGCAGCAATCCATTCAAACGCCGTTGGTCAATTACCAGGACGGGCGGATGCGGCCCACCGCCGAAACCGGTTTGTGGATAGTGGTCAATGACCTCAAAAACACCAAAATCGAGGGCGGCTGGCTTTGGAAAATATCACCGCGCAGCACCGTCGAATGGTTCGGCATAGGCGAATCCGTAGGCCTTTACCCGAAAGGCCTGAATCCGGACGGCACGGGAAGCGGCTATCCGGAAAACCTGGAAAGCGCCGGCATAGGCCTCCTGGGCGCTACGCGGCAAGTAGGAAAACGCACCAAAATTCAGGTGTGGGATCAGTATGTGGAAAATATTTTCAACACCGTTTTTGTACAGGCCGATTACACCCACCCGCTCAAAAACGAACACCAACTGCTGCTGGGGCTACAGGCGATCCATCAGGATGCACTGTCCTACGGCGGTAATGCCGACGCTTCAAAAACGTATATGCTGCGGGGCGCCCAATCCAATGTGATCAGCGCGCAGGCAGGTTGGCAACACGGCGCCTGGCAGGCACTGGCGGCTTATACACGCGTCACTGCAGACGGGCGTTTCCTGTCACCCCGGGAGTGGGGGCGCGAACCGTTTTACACTTTTATGTCGCGCGAAAGGGTGGAGGGCAGTGGCGATTCGCACTCCGTTACGGCGCGTGTGAACTGGCAAACCGGCAATAAAAAACTGCGGATAGAAGCCGCATACGGGCATTTTTACCTGCCTGATGTAAAAAACTATGCCCTGAACAAATACGCTTTTCCCGCTTTCCGGCAGTTCAACTTCGATGTGCGATACACCTTCGGCGGTATGTTTGAAGGCCTGCGGGCACAGTTGCTGTATGTCTGGAAAGGTCGTATGGGAGAAGTGTACGGCAACAACAGGTACATCATCAACAAAGTCGATATGTCTCATTTTAACCTCATTTTCAACTATACTTATTAGAAACATGACAACGCTATTAACAAACTGGCATTTTATGCGCGTGCTTCGGGCCGGCATCGCAGTCTGGGCTTTTGCTGAAGTGTGGCGCACAGGCGATATGCTTATGCTCTTTTTTGGAAGCATATTCGCCATCCAGGCCATTTTCGATATTGGGTGCTGCGGGGCATCGGGTTGCGCTGCGCCCGCGCCCGGTAAAAGGGGTTTCGACGCTACACCGGATGCCGAAGAAGTTTCCTTTAAAGAGGTAAAATAGGGCACGGTGGTTAATAACTCATGTCATCCAGTTTCACCTTTCCTTTAAAGGTCCAGAACACAAAAGCCGTGTACAATCCGACCATCGGTGTTCCGATCAGCGCGATTGTTAATAAGATACCCATGGTTTTTTCGCTTGATGCCGCATTGACAATAGTGATGCTATTGGCCGGGTCATTGGGGGCAAACACCAGGAAAGGGTAAACTTCTATGGCTACGGTAGCGAGCAGTGAAGCAATGGTGACTGCCGAACTGATAAAAGCCCACAGGTACTGGCCCCGGGTCAGCTGGCGTGGAATATTGGCCACAGCCAATACCATAATAATGGGTAGTATAAAAAACTGTGGATTGGAGCGGATCTGATCGCTCAAATGCGGGATATACAGCAAGGTGTACAGGCTGGTGAGGACAAACGCTATAACAAAGAAAATAGTGAAGTTTTTAGCCAGTAAGGTGAGTTTGGCAAAAAGACGGTTCTCGGTTTTCATGGTCAGAAATATCGCGCCGTGCATCATAAAAAGTGCCAGGGTAGTAATCGAAACCAGGATGCTGAACGGATTGAAGAAGTCGAGCCAGTTGCCCGCAAACTCGTGGTTGGCATCCAGCGGAATACCCAGCGCCACATTTCCCAGCATCAAACCGAGCGAGAGTGTGACGGTGGTGCAGGCGAAAAAATAGATGAAATCCCAGGAGGCCCGCCAGATTTTACCCGGCTCTTTGCTCCGAAACTCGATGGCAACGGCGCGGTAAATCAGCCCGACGATAAAAATCATGAAGGGTACGTAAAAAGCGGAAAAAATAGCGGCATAAGCTACCGGGAAGCCCGCAAACAAAGCGCCGCCACCGATGACGAGCCAGACCTCGTTGCCGTCCCATACCGGCCCGATGGCGTTGAGGGCGATACGCCGGCTTTCCTCTTTTTTCAAAAAAAGGTGAAGCGCGCCGGCGCCGAGATCAAAGCCGTCGAGGATTGCGTAGCCCGTAATGACAGCGCCAAATACCAAAAACCACCAGGTAGAATACTCTATGCCGAAAAACATGTTTCAAAATTTTGGAGATGAGGAAAGGTATTAGGGTTTTGGTGTGTTGCGCATCAACGGATTCTCGCGCCGCGAAAAGGCTTCGTTGTCTTCGATGTGGTGTGTCCCATCTTCCGGTCCGTGTTGAATTTTGCGTGTGAGCAAGTAAAGGAAAAGGACGAGCAAAACGACATAGACAAGGGTGAACAGCGCCAGGGAAAACAAAATCTGATTGGCCGTCACGGTGCGCGAAAAAGCATCGCTGGTGCGCAGCAATCCGTACACCACCCAGGGTTGCCGACCCATTTCTGCGGCAAACCACCCGGCCTGATTGGCGATTTGCGGCAACAGCACAGCCCATACAAACACCTGCATCAGCCAGCGTTTTTCGAACAGCCGGCCGCTCCGCCAAAACCAGGCTCCTAAAAGAGACAACCCGATAAGCGCCATGCCGATAGCCACCATGATATGGTAAAACTGGAAAACGGCATTTACCTGCCGGGGGCGATCCTCTTCCCGGAAACTCTTCAGGCCGCGTACGGGCGTTTTAAAATCCTGGTGTAATAAAAATGTGAGACCGCCGGGGATGCCAATGCCGGTGACTTTTTGCGTTTTCTGGTCGACCCAGCCCAGCAGGTACATGTCCGCAACAGCCAGCGAGTCGTAGTGGCCTTCGAGTGCCGCAAGTTTGGCGGGTTGATTTTTGGCAACACCTCCGGCACTGCTGTGCCCGGTGAAAAGTTGAGCCAGTGAAGAGATTACCGCAACCACCAATGCAATTTTAAAGGCAGGTTTGGCAATGGCCAGGTGTCGATTTTTCAGAATATACCAGGCATTTACGCTCATCACAAAAAAGGCTCCGGCCAGGAATGACCCTATCCATACGTGCGAGAGTCGGTCGACGCTCGACGGGTTAAAAACCATTGCCCAAAAATCAGTGATTTCCGCCCGGGCTTTCAAGCCCTCTCCAACGATGTGATATCCTGCGGGTGTTTGCTGCCAGGAATTGGCCACCACTATCCAAACAGCCGAAAACATGGAGCCTAACCAAACCATAACGGTAGAAAAAAAGTGGACCTTCGGACCAACCCTGTTCCAGCCGAACAACAACACGCCAAGAAAACCGGATTCCAGCGCAAAGGCGAATATCCCTTCGGCAGCCAATGCTGATCCGAAAATATCGCCTACATATTTGGAATAAGTCGCCCAGTTGGTGCCAAACTCAAATTCCATCACAATACCGGTGGCTACCCCGATACCAAAAATCAGTGCAAAGATTTTTATCCAGAATCTTGTCATCTGCTCATACATCTTTTCTCCCGTCCGGAGGTACATCCCTTCCATGATGACAAGTATCAATCCCAATCCGATACTAAGCGGTGGATAGATATAGTGGAATGCTATTGTGAAGGCGAATTGGATGCGCGCCAGTATTTCAGTGTCCATAGTTTCGTTGTTGATATGCTTTCTCCGGTGTGGTGATATTGCTCATATCTAAGAATGATTTGTATCATGCAAAGGTGTCGGCACTATGTCATTATAAAGTAGTATTAAATATGGCGTTAATTGACTTTTTTACAAATTTTATATAAACAACCTCATTCTATGGCTTGATTAATTGCATTTTATATATATAAAAATATAAAGCCATTTGAAGATAGCGTAAAAAGTCCTGTTTCTCCCTTCAATCAGTCCACGCTTCCCGACAGCGCCCCCCTGATCTTTGCGGCACATTTTTATAAAAAATATTCACATGGAATCTACAACAGTAATAAGCATGCCGCGCATAGGCGATCTGGCTCCTGATTTTGAAGCACTTACTACAACGGGCAAACTCCGTTTTTCAGAGTACGCCAAAGGTAAATGGAATATCCTGTTCTCGCACCCTGCGGATTTTACCCCGGTATGCACCACAGAAATGACGGGTTTCGCGCAGGAAAAGGATTTTTTTGCCGCCCACGACACGAAACTCATCGGCCTCAGTATCGATAGCATTCACGCCCACATTGCGTGGGTACAAAATGTCAGGGAAAAAACCGGAGTATTATTCGAATTCCCGATCATCGCTGATATTGATATGTCGGTTTCCAAACTGTACGGAATGTTGCAGCCGGGTGAAAGTGAAACTGCTGCCGTACGCGCCGTTTTCTTTATCGACCCCAATTTCAAAATCCGCCTTATCATGTACTACCCGCTCAATATCGGACGAAACATGGAGGAAATCAAACGCGCTTTAGTTGCCCTGCAGACTGCGGATAAATACAAGTGTGCCTTGCCGCTGAACTGGGTTCCCGGTGAAAAAGCCATCGTTCCACCGCCCAAGACGGTTGTCGATCTTAATGAGCGCCTGCAAAGCAATTATGAAATGGTGGATTTCTACCTTGCCAAACGAGACTTGAACTAAGGGCGTGCTCGTTTTTTTGCCAGTGCCTGAAAAAGTACAAAAAAAGCCGTTTTTCAGGCCTGGCAAAAAAATCCCGGACACGCGCTCTGCTGCAACGGAAAATGGCATTCCAGGTTTGTTTTTACTTCGTTTGCGGGTGCAGCATATGAATAGTTGGTTCGGCTATTATGTGAAATTTTGTTTTTAAAAATTATAAAACAGCGATTCAATATTTCATATCGCAGAAATAATGCTAATTATTCCATGAAAAGTGCAAATGCCTGTCCCGCTATTTAACGGAGTTTTGTGGTTACATTCAAACTTCACTATTTACTTATTACCATGGTACACCATCAAATAGTAATTATTGGCGGCGGTAACGCAGGCATTTCCACCGCTGCTCAACTCTTGCGCAAAAATAAATCTTTGGATATTGCCATTGTTGACCCTGCCGACAAGCACTATTACCAACCAGCCTGGACTTTGGTTGGTGGCGGCGTGTTTGACATCAACAAAACAGAGCGCACGGAAGCATCCGTTATGCCCAAAGGGGTGACATGGATCAAACAAAAGGCGCTGTCGTTCGCGCCCGACCAGAACCAGGTAGAACTGGAAAGCGGACCGGTCGAATATGACTATCTGATCGTTTGCCCCGGCATTCAACTCAATTGGAGCGCTATCAAGGGCCTGCCGGAAACACTCGGCAAAAACAATGTTTGCAGCAATTATTCTTTTGAAACGGCTCCATATACCTTCGAGTGTGTAAAAAACTTCAAGGGTGGAAAGGCTATTTTTCACAACCCTTCCACACCGGTGAAATGCGGCGGTGCGCCCCACAAAATCATGTACCTGGCAACGGATTATTTCCGCAAACACGGGGTTCTTCCGAAGGCAGACGTGCAGTATTGGAGCGGAGCAGGCAAGTTGTTCGCCGTACCGCAATATGAAAAAACGTTGCTGGAAGTGGTCAAGCGCGGTAACATCAAGTTGAATTTCATGTATAACCTCACCGAAATAGACGGCCCGAACCACATTGCCAAATTTGTCGGATTCGGGGAAAACAACAAAGACGAGGTGCAGGAAGTGGTATTCGATATGATACACGTCACGCCGCCCCAAAGTGCACCTGATTTTGTGCGCAATAGTTCCCTGGCCAACAGCGCCGGCTGGGTAGAAGTGGACCAGGGTACCCTTCAGCATGTTCGCCATGCCAATATTTTCTCTTTGGGCGATGCCTCGGGCCTGCCTATTTCCAAAACCGGCGCCGCTATTCGCAAACAAGCCCCGGTTGTGGTGACTAACTTGTTAGATGTAATGGCCGGCCGCAAACCATCTGCTACCTATCTGGGTTATACCTCTTGTCCGCTGGTTACAGGCTACGGCAAGTTGGTGCTGGCTGAGTTTGACTACAACAATACGCCGATGGAAACCTTTCCTTTTGACCAGTCCAAAGAGCGTTGGTCCATGTATCAACTGAAAAGAGAGGTGCTTCCGCGTATGTACTGGGGGGCAATTCTCAAAGGCATGGCCTAGAAACTGTTTTCTTGCGGCAAAATGACGCCATTCACACCCTTTGTCTGCAAAAACAGGTCAAATGCGCTTGCGTGACTTTCATCACGTTGTACAAATTACTTATTTCAGACCTTTGCTTTAGTCTTTACGTGTTAGGAGTCTGACAAGTCGTCGATCACATACTGGACGTTTGGTGTACGCCGGAACGCTGTTCCGGCATGGGAAATAGCCAAAAATTGCCGTAACAGCGTTCCGGCGTACACCAAACGACCAGTAGTACGGCATTGACAATGGTACATTTTATGCGCATGTCGGGTTCGTTGCGCAGCACTACTTCCAAAAAAGTACCGGGAAAAGGCTGGATTGTTAATCAAAAAACGATGAAGCGATGGCAAAATCAATGCCTACATACAGCATATGCAACCTGCTCGGGGCAGACCGCTGTATGTCCGAGATTGTAGTAACCCGCCTCCGCGATTTTGTGGATTCGCACCGGGATATTCAGTTTCCGCACCGACACGATTTTTATCAAATCGTGCTTTTTACGCAGGGTGGCGGACAACATTCCATTGATTTTCGGCACTATGAAGTGCTGCCGCACCAGGTGTATTATATGGCGCCGAGCCAAATACACACCTGGAATTTTAGCGCTGAAACGGACGGTTATCTTGTCAATTTCAATGATTCATTTTTTACGTCGATGTACCACAATCCGTATTTTGTGCGGGAGTTTCCCCTGTTTAATAACATCAGCGGGACCTCAGTGAACACGCTGGATATGTCTTGCTGTTCCGAAGTAGAGCAAACTTTTGCTCAAATGCTGGAGGAGTTCAACAGGGGAGGTGATTATTCGATGGACATCTTGCGCGGTATGTTGGTTATCATTCTTGTCCGGCTTTCTCGCGTCGCGCCGGATACCTTCAAAGAGGGTGCTTCCAAACACAATTTAGTGCTCATGCGGCAGTTTGAAAAACTCATAGAGATCCATTTTCGTGAAAAAAGGTTACCCAAGGAATACGCTGAAATGATGTTTATGACACCCAATCACCTCAATTCGCTCAGCAACAATGTTGCGGGGAAAAGCGCCGGGGAAATCATACGGGAGCGCATTTTATTGGAAGCAAAACGCTTGTTAGCCAACTCCGACCTGATGATCGGCCAAATTGCCGAGGCGCTTCATTTTGAAGACAACGCCTATTTCACCCGATTTTTCAAAAAATATTTGGGAACGACCCCGGAAGGGTTTCGCGCATCTTATGCACAGAGCGGCATAGGGTGACGCCGGTTTAGGTTTGTCTTTTTGGTGTTGATCCTGGTTTGGGCCTGACATGGTGCTGCTTGCTACCTGGCGATCACAATGGTGTAAAAAAACAATTGCCACGATTTTGTCAAAGTCATAAATAAAATGGGGCCTGTGTACAACAAAGCTCCGCTTTTATCTATTCACAATAATAGAAGAAGCCTGCGCTTTTTGCGCCATTTTCCTAACCAGTTAATTCGTTTCACATGGAAAATTACGATGCTGCCACCACAAGCCCCGAGATTATCCGCCAGGTACTGAAAGCCCAGGATGAAAACATCCACCACCTTCGTACGATCGTTTCCAGTATTACCCGCGACAATTTTGCCGAACTGCAAAAGACCTTATCGGAACAGCTGCGTTTGCTGGAAGATATTGAACAACGGCTATGGGCAACGTTTTTGTCATCGCCTTCGGACGAACACCATATCGACCACAGGATGACAATGACGATTGATCAGTATTATTGATGCGTAATCAATTCGCCCTTACGAAAGGCCATGCTTACTTCTGCCCGTTATAACTATGCTGCGAAAAGTACATTTTGACGAAATGAGGGCGGCCTGGCCTTTTGTTTTGGTATTGCTGATCGGGACGATCGTTTTTCTGGCCGACAATTACGAACTGCAAAATCCCTTTGTCCGGGAATTGATATTGACCGTTATCAGTGTTGGCAAGTCGATCTGGTTTGTTCGTTTTGTGGTGCGGCGCATCCGAATCAGTACGGAGCGGGAATTTTATTTTCATGAATTCATGGCGTTCATTGGCATCAGCGTTTTGTTGTTCGTGTTGTCCTTTGCCATCGATTTTTATTGCCTGTACCAGATACGGCCGGAAGCGTTTCGCGGGCTGCCTGCACAGCCTGATTTACTGGACGATTTCGTCACGTTTTTTTATTTCAGCGTGACCAATTTCACTACCGCCGGGCTGGGCGACATTGTGCCGAACACCAAAAGCGCCCGGCTTTTTGTGGCCTCGGAACTGATTATTTCCTTCTTTTTTACGATTTTTATTATTGCGAACCTGGCGATGTTGAGGGAGTCGTTTGCGAAGAAGCGGCAGGGCTGAGAGTTTTTTTATTGTTCATTGCCAGGAGTTTTCCCTTGTTCCCAATCTTGTGTCCATTCGCGGAGTAAATGACGGAGCAGGTTTTTGTCTACGAATTTGGTTTCATAGGCTGCAACCAAAGCGGGACTTAGTTGGCGACTCATTGCTATTTCGACGACTTCATCGTTTTTGGTTTTACACAACACCACACCAATCGAAGGGTTTTCATGCGATTTTCGAAGGTCGCGGTCGAGCAACTCCAGGTAGAAGTTCATTTTACCCAAATGTTCCGGCTTGAAAGCCTCGATTTTTAAATCGAAAGCCACCATACATTGTAATTCGCGGTGGAAAAAAACGAGATCGACGAAGTAGTCGTTTGTACCGGCTTGCAGGCGCATCTCTTCTCCGATAAACAGGAAGTCACGCCCCAGTTCTAATAGAAATTCCTTCATTCGGGTAATCAGCGCTTTCTTCAAATCAAATTCCGAATAAGGCTCTTTCATATCTAAAAACTCAAAAACATATCGATCACGGAATACATCCGATAATAGCCCTTTCTTGGGGTGTTCAGGCAGGAGTAAGGCGTGTTTGGCGAGCATTTGCCGCTCAAAGAGGCCGGATTTGATTTGGCGGCGGAGTTCGCGGACATCATATCTTTCTTTAATGGTGAGGAAAAGATAAAACAATCGTTCTTCATGATTCGTACACCCAGAAAGCAGATCAATATGATGACTCCACGTTAAACGGAGCAGGGCAGCAGGAATTTCGGGAGATTGTGGTGACGCCGTCACCACAATCTCCTTTACAGAAAATATGGATATCTCTCTTTCTGAAATGCCCTTTTCTTGAAAAAAATCAGGCAAAGTTGACCAGTCAATTGACTGCCAGGTATCAAAGAATACCCGCATTCTATATAAACTACGGCGGTCATAACCTTTCAAACCTGGTTCTTGTACTTGTAACCATTCTGCAAGATTGGTTACAACCTTGTCGCCATAAGTGCTTTCTGGTAAACGGCGAGACAAATAATATCCAACCTGCCAGTTTACTTTAAGTGCGAAGGTATTGACAGCCTGTAGCGCCCCGGCTTTTCCTTCCCGGATAATCTGTTGGATGTTTTGGAAGTGTTGTTGTACATCAGTGTTCATAAGGTAGCGTGTTTGATGGATGAAAAATAAATGACGTAGCGGCCCGAAAATAAACTATTTGTTTTTAATTAAAAACAAATAGTTTATTTTCGTGCAAAATAAAAAACAGGGTATGCAGATAATGTAGTGGCTGGAGAATTGGATATGGGTGGCGCTTTTGAATAGACATAAATCGCCCAATTCTAATATTTCCAGTTATCCATGTTGAAAATGATTCCTGCAAATCCAAAATTTGTTTTTGGATTTGCAGGAATGTGATCGGGACGCCTGTGGCTGAAAATTATCCCTTGCGCGATGGATTTGAGGTATTGGGGTTTGGGGATTTGGGGCGGTTGTTTGGGGAGTGAACGGATTGTTTCACTCCTTCTCCCAAATCATTTCCCCTCTTTTATTGATCCGAAACTGCATTCCAAACTGCAATACGGTCGCCCATCCATCCGAATTAAACGGCGTAGCGGCATCGTATCGGCAGGGGATTTTGACGTTGCCACGGTGATCGACCCAGCCCCAGCGGTTATTTTTCATGACCATGATCCACTCGTCTCGGACCTGGGCGATTTCATCGTATTCGGGGGCGATGT
>JADLCC010000558.1 GCA_020847425.1 Saprospiraceae bacterium | reverse complement strand
TGTATGGATCAGGGGCGATTAACGATACGGCTTGCACCGGCGCAAGATCCGCCGTTGCTTCAATGACGGCGGCATTTTGCTGCGTTTCTGCTTCATATTGCAGGTTGCTGCGCAGAACATCCCACTCTAACTCTTTCTTTTCTAATACTTTACGCCAGCGATCGTTGGAACGAAAATTGGCGAACAACAGGGCGATAAACACCAGACCTGCCGCGCCACCCAGTAACCAGGCGCGTTCGCGTTCCAATCGGACGTAATTGTACTGCTCCCGCACTTCCATGGTGCGCAGGGTTGTCAGCGAGTCCAACTGACGCCGCAGTTCAGATGTCGACCGGCGTCTTTCACGCGCATCGATGGAATCCTGCGCCACAGACAGCAGTTGCTGGCAGGTGAGTGCCTGATCGGGCAAGTCCCATTTCCGGCATTCTTCCACGATCACTTTTAACAAAGCCGCTTTGGTGACCGGGTTGGGGTCTTTTCGGGCGCTCATTTCTGCTTCCGCCAGCATGCGGGTAGCGCTCCGGTCGTCCTGGTTGGCGCGGTAAATACCCGATAGCAACACCAAAGGTTTTGGCGTAAGCGGCAACTGATGTAGTTTCAAAAATGCCCTGAATGATTCCGCTTCCACTTCAGCCTGCTCATAACTTCCTGATTGTGAAAGTTGTACGAGCAGCGTGAGTCGATTTAGCAGCGTATCCTGCACGGCGTTGTTTTGGGCTGAAAGCCCGGCGGCCTTCCCAAAGAGCAATATGCAGGTTAAAATGTGGATAAATCGGCGCATGGGAGTTGTGTAAAATTGCAAAAGGCAAAAAGGCAATGTTGTTAGAAACGGATTTCTAGGGCAAACATACACAAAATACAGCCACATAAAAAACGCAGAACTTTGTCCGGGTACATGTATTTTTACTCCCAAATTCAGCAATCACTGTAAAACCCATGTTTGAACTGCGCGGAAGTCTTTCCAAAATTCAAAATATCACGCTTGGCGTTCTGGGGGCTATTGCTTTGGTCGGCCTTTGGTGGTTACTCGCCGAAATGCTGGCTATCCCGGCCCTCGATTATCGTGCTCCCAGCCTCGATGACCCTTCTCTTCAAAATTTAAACCGCGATTCGCTGCTCCGGGCTGACAGTATTCAGTTTGCGAATGCCAAAACCGTCGGAAAAATTTACAAAATACTGCCGACACCGCTGCATGTGGTGCAGGCCTATCCCAAACTGCTGGAAGAGGACAACCTGCCGGTGCATACCATTCACTCTATCTGGCTGAACCTCAAAGGTTATTTCTGGGCTATCCTGATTTCGTTTTTTATCGGCGGACTGATTGGTTTTATTCCTTTGTTTCGCGGACTGTTTTCCAGACCCGTGGATGCCATGCGTTACCTGCCGATTTCGGCGCTGACAGGTTTGTTCATGCTCTGGTTTGGCCTGGGCGACAATATGAAAGTGGCTTTTCTGGCATTCGGCATCTTCGTTTATATGATTCCGGTTATTGTACAGCGCATCAACGAAGTGGAAGACGTGCACCTCACGACCGTATACACGCTGGGGGCCGGTAGTTGGCAAACCATGCTTTCCGTGTACTTCCCTTCCGTGATTTCCAAATTTATGGAAGACCTGCGCGTGCTTACGGCTATTTCCTGGACCTATATCATCATCGCCGAAATCTTGAACAACACCGGAGGGCTCGGTTCGCTCATTTACTGGCTCGCCCGCCGCGATAAAACGGATAAAGTGTTTGCCGTGCTGTTGCTCATTATTGTGATCGGCATTTTGCAGGACCGGCTTTTTGTTTACCTCGATAAACGCCTTTTCCCGCACAAACATTACAAAACCAAGGTGGACGGACTGAAAGAAGTGCAAACCGGTATTTATATCGTACTCGGCACTTTCGGACTGTCTGTGCTGCTGCCCATGTTCGTGCAATTGCCCGCTGCTTTGTTGCTACAGGGCGCGGGATTGATCGTTCTGGCTGCTATCGGGCTCATTCTGATGGGTGAATTGAAATTGATTAAAGGGCTGCAAGCCGTGTAAACAGAAAAATTATGCTCGCAATAAAAGATACCGAACTACCCAATATTATTGAACTGAAGAACATCAGCCAGACCTATAGCAATGGCAAAGACTTCATTATCAAGGACTTGAACTTTCTGATTGAAGACAAACCCGGCCAGGGCCAGTTTGTGGTCATCCTCGGCGCATCGGGCTGCGGAAAAAGTACCCTGCTGCGCTATATCGCTGGACTGCAAAACCCGACTTCCGGACAGGTACTGCTGCGCGAAAAAACCGTTCGCGAGTCGGGTATCCGGGCAGGTATGGTGTTCCAGCAATACTCTTCACTTCCCTGGCTGACCGTACTGGAAAATGTGGAACTCGGGCTCGAATTTCAACATGTGGAAGCCAAGGAACGCCGCCGCCGGGCCCAGGAAATGATTGAACTGGTGGGCCTTGCCGGTCATGAAAACAAATACGCCGTCTACCCTACCCTTTCCGGCGGGCAATTACAACGCATTGCCATTGCGCGCAGCATCATCGCCAATCCGGATATTCTGCTGATGGACGAGCCTTTCGGCGCCCTCGATATCAATACACGGCTACAAATGCAGGATTTGCTGGAAGATATCTGGCTCAAATTCCAGCCTACGATTGTTTTTGTTACCCACGATATCGAAGAAGCCGTGTACCTCGCGGATGATATTTACATCATGGCTGCCAATCCAGGCCGTTTTGTACATCATATTACCGTCGATCTGCCGTTTAACCGCAACCTGGAAGTGAAACACAGCGTCCAATTCAATGAACTGGTGCGGAAAGTGGAGGATCGGATGATTGAGGTGGCGAAAATGTGAGTTGTGAGTTGTGAGTTGTGAGTTGTGAGTTGTGAGTTGTGAGTTGTGAG
>JADLCC010000557.1 GCA_020847425.1 Saprospiraceae bacterium | reverse complement strand
CCTCATTCCTCATTCCTCATTCCTCATTCCTCATTCCTCATTCCTCATTCCTCATTCCTCATTCCTCATTCCTCATTCCTCATTCCTCATTCCTCATTCCTCATTCCTCATTCCTCATTCCTCAAAACATAATTCCTATACTCTCCCGGCCGCCAGCCAGTCATCCGTTCCAGCCAGTTCGACAGCCGGTCTTTCCAGGGCCAGCGGGTTTGCAGCGGGTCGCCGGCAAACTGCCAGTTCATGGCCCGGATGCGAGCCATCATAACTGCCGGGTGGCTGCCTTCGTAGCGCAGCAGCGGTTCTGAGCCGTCGTAGGTGAATGTTTCTGCCTGGCCGACCCGTTCTTCCACCACTTCATCGGAATGCCACAGCCGGTTGAAATTTTTTTGTTTGCGTTGTTGCGCCGCCGGATTTTTCACCCAGCCGTAGTGGTGTATGTGCGCGGGCAACAAACGCACCTGTAATTTCCTGCCCGATGCCATTCGGAATCCCTGGGCATCTCGATAAGAACGGATTTCTTTGTTGTTTCGAATGATGCGCACTTCCCGGCGATACCAGCGCCTGCTGGCGCCGATAAAATCGTAGGAACCATAGAAATGGCGGTATTTAAACAACAGCCCCTCTGTTTGCGGGTCGTCGAGGTACTGTTGCATGCCGGCGCGGATGGCGGCAAAATCCGCTTCATGAACGCATTCGTCGGCCTGTATGTAAAAACACCAGTCATATTCCGGCGGGATTGCCTGGAATGCTTTGTCCGTTTCTACTGCAAGCACCCGGCCGCCTTCGCGCAGCGTGTCGTCCCAGACCGTTTCCAGGATGTGGATCTTCGGATCGCCAATGCTGCGCACGAGGTCCAGCGTCTCATCTTCGGAGTTTCCAACAGCCACCACCAGGTAGTCGCACAAGGGCAGGATGGACGTGATGGCTTCCACAACCGGGTAGTCGTACTTGAGGGCATTTCGGATGAAGGTGAAACCAGCAACCAGCATTAGAAGTGAGAGAGTGAGCGGGTGAGAAAAGTTGAGAAAAGTTGAGATTGTTGAGCGGTTGAGTTGTTGAGGGTGATAACTTAAGCCTTGAGTTATCACCCTCAACAACTCAACTGCTCAACCCTCAACATCTTTGCTCCACAGACCTTTCGGGTACATTCCTTCCGCAGCCATCTCACCCAGCGCGTGTTGCACCGTGTCTTTGTCCTCCGGGTAGGTGACGCCGTACCACTGGCTTTCGCTGGTGAGCACTTTGAGTTTTATTTTTTCGGATTTGATCAATTGATTGACTACGGTGGGGATATAAAATTCGGCTTTGGGTTTGTCCATATTGGCGCTTACAAAAGCGCGGAACTGCGCTTCGATTTCCTGTAAAACCGTTGGGTGAAACCCCCAAAAATTCATGGAAACCGGCGTTTTATCGGCCAGAAAATGCCGCGCGCCGCTGTCGTCTATAAAATGAATGCCGTCTTCAAAACGTTCGATTTTTGTGCGTTCTACCACGTCGGTCAAAAAACCTTCGTCGCTGACGGAACAAACGCCTCGGGAAACAGAACCGTTTTCCGACAGGGTATTGCCCAGCCGGTAAGCCACCATGCCGTATTGGCCGGGCGTGCAATCCTGCCGCAAAAAATCGGCAATGGTCTGAAAACTGTCGGCGCCGTAAAAATCATCGGCATTTATAGCAATAAAAGGCTCGGTCAGGTGTGCCTTGGCCGATAATATGGCGTGGCCGGTGCCCCATGGTTTTTCGCGCTGCGGTTTTTCATCGAGCCATTCGAGGCCGGTCGTCATCTCCTGAAAAGCATATTCGGTGCGAATCTGCGCTTCCACCCGTTTGCCAACTTTCTCCCGGAAAGCCGCTTCTATGTCCTCACGTATTACAAAAACAACTTTTCCGAAACCCGCCCGTATGGCGTCGTACACAGAAAATTCCAGGATGGCTTCGCCGCCGGCGCCCATACCATCTACTTGTTTCAAACCGCCGTAACGCGAACCGATACCGGCCGCCAAAATCAAAAGAGTGGGTTGCATCTGCTTGTAGTAAATTGTTGATTGTGATCCAGTCAGAAAATTTTATTGAACAAAAAAACAGGTATTTAATCTTTTTTTTGCCCTGTGTACGCACACGGAACGAAATTTATTTGGATGTTTGCATTTCATTTTTCAGCGTCAACGTCGCAAAAGTATGCAGAATTCTACCGCCCGCAATCCCAATTACCTCCTTCAGATCAGTATCATCGGTTTGCTGTTTGCCGTTTTCGGTTTTATTACCTGGCTGAACAGTATCCTGATCCCCTTTTTAAAAAAATCCTGCGAGCTCAGCGACCAACAATCGTACTATGTCGCCACGGCATTTTTTGCGGCTTATTTTTTCCTGGCACTTCCTTCCTCCTGGATACTTGAACGCCTGGGTACCAAAAATGGCATGGCGGTCGGCCTGGGTATCATAGCAGCGGGTTGCCTGATGTTTATACCTGCTTCCGCCGCGCGGAGTTTCCCGATGTTCCTGACGGGTTTGTTTATCCAGGGCATGGGTCTGGCTTTGTTGCAAACGGCCGCCAATCCGTATGTGAGCATTATCGGACCGATCGAATCGGCCGCCAAGCGCATCAGTATCATGGGTGTGTGTAATAAAGTGGCGGGCATCGGCGCCAACCTGCTTTTCGGCGCCATGCTGCTAAAAAATGTGGACAGCATTCAGGCAGAGATTGATAATCCTGCTACCGACCTCAACCAGAAAATGACGCTGCTGAACGACCTGGCCGGCCGGATCGCCATGCCATATGGCTTTATGGCTGCCGCGCTGATTATCATTGCACTGGTCATCAAATATTCCTCTTTGCCTGATATCAAGGAAAAAACCAGCGACGCGGAATCGACGGATACTGCCTTGTCGAAAGGCAAAACCAGCGTTTTTCAGTTCCCACACCTGCTGCTGGGCGCTTTAGCCATTTTCGCGTACGTAGGCGCCGAAGTGATGGCGGGCGACCTGATCACTATTTATGGCAAGAACCTCGGCTTCTCCACGGATCAGAGCAAGTATTTCACCTCTTTCGGACTGATCGGCCTGCTGCTGGGTTATGGCGCTAATATTCTGCTGATTCCTAAATATGTAAAACAGGAAACCTGGCTGCTCGTTTCGGCAGTTCTGGGTATTTTGCTCACGGTTACTTCTTATTTTGTAAGTGGCGAACAGGCTGTGGCCTGCCTCGCAGCGCTGGGCTTCAGCAATGCCGTTATGTGGCCCGCTATTTTCCCGCTGGGCATCAAAAACCTTGGCCGTTTCACCAATACAGGCTCGGCTTTACTGGTAATGGGTATTGTAGGCGGCGCGATTATCCCGCCTTTCTACGGCTGGCTGTATGAAAACCATGTCGCCGGCCTCGACTTCCGTTCTGCCTTTATGGTGATCATGGTGGTTTGTTACTCGTATATTTTGTTTTATGCGAAAGTGGGGTGCAAGGTGGGAATGCGTGAATCGTGAAACGTGAGTCGTGAGTGGCATCCACTAAGAAGAATGTATTCAGTTCTCTTCTAACTGGATGCCACTCACGACTCACGATTCACAACTCACGATCCAGGTACCTCCACAAAATTCCGCGGCGTCTCATACAACCGCACCCCCAGGTCCAGATGCCCAGGTACCTGCGCCCGCAGGATCTGCCAGATCACCAGCGCGATATTTTCCGCTGTCGGAATCAGGTTACGGAACTCCTCCGTGTCCAGGTTCAGGTTTTTGTGGTCGAAACGCAGTTCTATTTCCTGTTTGATGAGATCGGCCAGCCAGCCGAGGTCGACCACCATGCCCGTGTCGGGGTCGATGGGGCCGCTGATTTTCACTTCCAGTTCGTAGTTGTGGCCGTGGTAATTCGGGTTGTTACACAGCCCGAATACCTCTTTGTTGCGTTCGTCCGTCCAGTTAAAATTGTGCAGCCGGTGGGCGGCGTTAAAATGGGCTTTGCGAAAAACGGAAACGTTCATGCTAGATAGAAGTGAGAGGTGAGACGGTGAGAAGTGAGAGGCATAGCGCTTGGGCGGCTCGACCGTTTAATACAGTTTCTTAGGGCAATGCGCCCGAAAAACCAAACACGAAACACCACACACCTCCTTAAAACCGTGATTTTGCAAAAATGTTGGTAAGGTGCTCAAGGGTTGAAGTCAGCGTTACGCTCGTTTTGAATTACCTTCGCCGCGTTATCGTGCTTCCTCAAAATTCATCGTTCATTATTCATCATTAAAAAAAAGTGGATTTCAACGCCATCATAGGTCAGGACAAAACCAAATCCCTGCTGCTTCAGTTGGCGGCCGGCGAGCGGGTACCCCATGCCTTGCTGTTTTTGGGTCCGACCGGAAGTGGTAACCTGGCCCTGGCCGTTGCTTTTGCCCAGTTGCTGCAATGTGAAAGTCCCGGCGCCGACGGTGCGTGCGGCATCTGCAATGCCTGCCACAAAGCCGCCGCTTTTGCGCATCCGGATATCCATTTTTCTTTTCCGACCGTGGGCGCCAACGCCGTGAGCACGAATTTCATGAAAGAATGGCGGGCATTTTTGGCCGATAACCCCTACGGCGATGTGAACACTTGGTTGCAGCGGCTCGGCGCCGACAACAAACAGGGCAATATTACCAAAGACGAATGTAACGCCATCATCAAAAAACTGAGCCTTATGGCTTTTGAAGGCCGTTATAAAATTCTGGTGATGTGGTTGCCCGAATACCTCGGGAAAGAAGGCAACCGGCTCCTGAAACTCATCGAAGAACCGCCGGAACAAACAATATTTTTGCTGGCTGCCGAAAACCAGGAAGCTATTCTGAATACGATTCTGTCGCGCTGCCAGTTGGTCAAAACCGAAACCCTGAGCGACGAAGACCTGACGGAAGGCCTTCTACACCACCGCCATATCGACGCTGCCCGCGCCCGGCAAATCGCATTTTTGGCAAACGGCGATTTTGGCGCAGCGCTTGCCCTGGCTGACAACCCCGAAAACGACGATGCCCACCTGTTGCTCGACTGGCTGCGGAAATGCTGGCGCGGCAATGCTGTGGAACTGGTGAAATGGACCGAACAATTTGCACAGTTGGGGCGCGAAAACCAGAAACAGTTTTTACAGTACGGACTACACTTTCTGCGCGAAATGCTGGCTCTGCTGGCCACCGGAAATACCGCGCTGCGCCTCCGCCCCGAAGAACTCACTACGGCGCAAAACATGGCGAAAGTGCTTGATTTTGAAAAAATTACGCAATTAGCGACCATTTTCAACGACAATATCTACTACGTCGAGCGGAATGCGAATCCCAAAATTCTGTTCCTCGACACCTCGATTGCCATGCATAAAATTTTTAAAAGTTGATTGGATGGGAAGACTGCGACGCATACTGGGCGTGCTGCTGCTGACAGCGCTGATCGGGATCGGAATATTTGCCACGGCATATCAGTTTAATGACGGAAAAATCAACCAGGCCGTAATTGGAAGTATTTTCCTCGGCATGGCATTTCCCAACTTTTTTGTTGCCGGTGTGATGCGCCTGTTCCGGCACAGGGCGGGTTTTTATTTTTTGTGGACCGCTTTGGCATGTGCCCTGATCGGAGTTGTAATCCTGGTTTTCAGGTAATCGCCCCTGTTTTTTACCTTCGATTTGGGGTGAACAGTGGAGCCGTTTTCAACAAAAAACAGCAAATCATAGTATTGCTTGTACAAATCCGGGCAGCCGATATATCTTTACTGCCTCAAAACGCATTATTTTCTATTGAAACCGAAAAAACATGGGATGTGTTGGATGTTCTTGCTCCACCGGGAAAGATTCGGGTGGAGGGTGCAAAAGTAACGGTGGCTGCGCTACAGGCGGTTGTAACCGCCACAATACCTACGACTGGATTACGGCGCAAGGCATCACGGATGCCCGCCAGTTCGATATAATTGAGGTGAGTTTTAAAAACGGCTCCCGCAAGGATTTTTTTAAAAATCCGCAGTTTACCCGCGCCACTACCGGCGACTGGGTGATCGTGGAGTCGCTTTCCGGCGGCTTCGATGTAGGGAAAGTGACACTCTCCGGTGAACTGGTGCGGCTGCAAATGAAACGCAAGCGCGTCCGCACGGATGCCCGCCTGTCGACAGTGGTGCGCAAAGCCCACGAACGCGACCTGGAACGCCTCGATGAGGTGCGTTCTGAAGAAAAAGCGATATTGATACAGGCCCGCGCCATTGCCCGCACTCTCGACCTGGATATGAAAATCGGCGACGTTGAATTTCAGGGCGACGGCCGGAAATGTACGTTTTACTACACCGCCGACGGCCGTGTGGATTTCCGCGAACTCATCCGCCATTATGCCCGCGATTTCAAGGTAAAAATTGAAATGCGCCAGATCGGCGCCCGGCAGGAATCGGCCCGTATCGGCGGTTTAGGCAATTGCGGCCGCGAACTGTGCTGCTCCACCTGGCTCACGGAATTCAAAAGTGTGAATACCGCTGCCGCCCGCTACCAGAACCTGGCTATCAATCAGACCAAACTTTCGGGCATGTGCGGCCGACTGAAATGCTGCCTCAACTACGAATTGGATACGTATATCGATGCGCTGGAAGATTTTCCGGATCGCGCCGAACGCCTGAAAACAAGCGCCGGTCTGGCCATCCTCATCAAAACGGATGTGTTCAAGCGCCTGATGTATTACACCTACGCCGAAGATCGGAGCAAATTCTACGCAGTCCATGTCGATCAGATCTGGGAAGCGCTGGATATGCTGAAATCCGGCAAAATTCCGGGTAGCCTCGACGATATCCTGGCCATGGCGCCGCAAGTGGAATCCGACGAGCCGGATGAAGTGGAACCCGATTTTGAAAATGTGCACGATGTGATCCAGTTGCCCATCGAAAAGCGCAAGAAGAAAAAGAAAAAGAACAAAGGCAACCGCGACCGCTCCCAAAGCGCTGCTGCTGCCGTCGAAAAGGCTGCACAACAGGACGACTTGTCGCAAAAACGGCCTGCGCCGCGCCGCGATGACCGCAACCGCCGTCCCGACAACCGCCCGCCGCGCCCGGATAACCGCCCGCCACAAGGCCGCAGCGAACAGCGCCCGCCACAACAACAACAGCAGCCGAAAAATCAGCCCAATGCGCCACAGCAAAAACCTGCACAGCGCCCGCCTGAAAACCGGCAGACTCCTCCTGCGCCCAAGCAGGACGGACCACCGCCAACTACCGACGGTCCGTCTGATAAGGGAGGCAATAAGGGGAACAACCGGAACCGCGACAGGCGGAATTTTAAGGGGAAGAAATAAAAAGCAAAAGGCAAAGGGCAAAAAACAAGAGCATCACATTAAACCGATGCTCTTGTTTTTTGCCCTTTGCCTTTTACTTTTTTAATCCACAATCAACACCCCCGACGCTTCAAAAGTAACTTCGCGTTTGGGTTCGGTAATCGCCGCAATTTCTTCTTTTGATTTGCCCGCATCTTCCGCATAGTGGCGCAACACATCGACCGGTGTGCTTTCCACTATGGCAAAACCATCTACGACCACGTGCCTCCCGGCCAGGTCTTTCGGCATAAAAAACGCATAGTCCTTGAAGGTTACCCGCATTTCCGGTTGCCCCGGCTGATCGGACACCAAAGTCATCCAACACCCCTTTTTCTGGCACACTTCACTAACTTTGCCGCTTACCTTGGCCGACAGCGAGTCGACCTTGGCCATTTGCGGCAGGAAGGCATCATAAGCGATGGCATTTTTAGCGTCGATAACGGCGCCGAAATTTTTTGTGCCGGCAGCCTGTATGGATTCAGGTTGTTTCGAACCGCAGGAGCTGAGCAGCAAAGCCAGTCCTAACATTGTGGAAAGTTTTTTTAACATGGATTTAAATTTTTTTTAATTTATTGAAAATCAGAATGTTACTATAAAAAACAGCGCTGCAAAAGTACAGATTTCAATTCATTGAAATATGTATGGCACAATATTCGGTTAGGGAAATTGTTCTTGCATCATTAATCCGCCTAGGCTACTCCAAACAACCACCAACCATGATGCCTGAACCTCGTTCGAGTTTAATCAATTTACCTAAAACGTACTGCTTGCACCCTTCTTTTTACCCGCACTTTTTTCATTGTAAAAAATTAAATCTGTCACAGACATGAAGGGTTATAATCTTCTTTCCCGTCTTTTTGTACCGGCTCTACTGCTGGTGATCACCGCATTCCAATTACCTGCTCAATGTATCAGCGGCAACTGCCAGAACGGAACAGGTACTTACCGTTACTCGGCAACGTCCAAGTATACCGGACAATTTAAATCCAGCCTGCGCGAAGGTCGTGGCAAAATGACCCTGCCGAACGGCGCCTATTACGAAGGCCAGTTCAGCCGCGGTAAAATGCACGGCGAAGGTTCGATGACTTATGCCAATGGCGACAAGTACATCGGCACCTGGGCCAACGAACTGCCCAACGGCACCGGCAAGTATTTTTTTAAATCCAAAGAACGTTACGAAGGCAATTTCGTTAACGGCGAATTTGATGGCCAGGGCACCATGTACTACCCCGACGGCGCTTATTATGCCGGCGCCTGGCAGAAAAACCGCAAACACGGCAACGGCAAACTGGTAACCCCCAATGGAAAAGTAACACAGGGCTCCTGGGCCAATGGCAAACCGACCACTACCTCCACTTCGGGTAATACCGGCGGGCTTGCAAACAAACCTACCAGCACCCAACAAAGACCTACCCCAAACAACAACAACGGGTCATCTCAAACTGCTTCTAACAAACCATCCCCCACCAAACCGGACGTGAACGGACTGCGCAACTGCGGCACCAATTTCTGCCGCTCCGGCCGCGGGTATTATGATTATCCCGACGGATCGCGCTGGATCGGCGAATTCAAAGAAGGTTACCCGAACGGAAAAGGCGTGTGCTACTATTCCAACGGCGACCGCTACGAAGGCGAATGGGTCAACAATGCGCCGCACGGAGAAGGTATCATGTATTTCAGCACCGGCCGCGTGTACGGTGCCGTGTGGATGAACGGCTCGCCCATCAAAGAAGTGGATTCTCAGGAAGAAGTTCCCGCAGACCCAATCATGGCTGATGCAAACAAATCGGTGAAAATCTGGGCGGTAATTGTCGGCGTGGGTCGCTACACTTCCATGCCTTCGCTCAAATTCACCGACGACGATGCTTTCCGCGTGTATTCCTTCCTCAAAAGCCCGGAAGGCGGCGCGCTGCCCGACAACCAGATCGCTATCCTGGTCGACGAGTCGGCAACCCGCGAAAACATCCTGAAAACCATGCGCCAGTATTTCCTGAAAGCCGACGCCAACGATGTGGTGATGCTGTACTTCAGCGGCCACGGACTGGAAGGTTGTTTCCTTCCGGTCGATTACGACGGCTACAACAACACACTGCGCCACGAGGAAGTGAAACAGATTTTCAACGCCAGCAAAGCCAAACACAAACTCTGCATCGCCGACGCCTGCCACAGCGGCTCGCTCAGCTACGGCGAAGGACTGGCTGCCAAAGGCCCGGCGCCTGTCACTTTGCAACGCTACTACCAGGCTTTTGAAGATGCAGACGGTGGTATCGCCCTGCTGATGTCGTCGAAAGCGGAAGAGCTCTCGCTCGAAGACCACGGTCTGCGCCAGGGTGTATTCACCTACTACGTGCTCCGCGGCCTGAAAGGCGCTGCCGACGGCAATGGTGATTACCTGGTGACGATCAAGGAGTTATACGGCTATGTGTACGCCAAAGTGCGCGAATACACGGCTAATGTGCAAACGCCGGTGCTCACGGGGAGTTATGATGATGCGATGCCGGTGGCGTTTCGGAGGAATTGAGGGGGGGAATTGAGTTTAATATGGAACGGGGGATGTCGAATTGGATTCGGCGTCCCCCGTTTTGTCATATCAATTCACCCCGCACTCCACCCCCAGCACTTCCATCGCCGCAATAAACTCGTTCCCCACATTCACCTTCCGTACCTGCGACGTAAATGCCATTTTTTCCTTGTTGTTGTAGTCGATCAGTTCCATCCGCAGCGTGTGTTTGCCTTTGTGGGCCAGACACAGTTTTTCGATGCGTTCGATCAGGTCGGCGGAGATTTTTTCCACCGGGATGCGCAGCGTGATGGATGAGGTTTTTTCCTCGCCGATGGTTTCCAGCAGCCGGACGTTTTGTACGCGGAACTCCATTTCATCGGAATTGTAGCGCTGTTTGTACTCGCCTTCCACGTACACGCTCGTGCCTTCCTCGAAGAAGGTTTTGAATTTGGCATAACTCTCCGAAAACATGGTGATTTCCAGTGAGCCCGTGTAATCCTGAATGGTAAAACGCCCCCAGCCGGTGCCTTTCTGGCTGATGCGGTGCTCGGCCTTGAGTACGAAACCGGCGACATTTACTTTGCGGCCTTTGTAGTTCTCGATGTTGGCAAGCGGGGAAGCGAAGTTTTCCCATTCGTAGCGGAAATCATCGAGCGGGTGACCACTGAGGTAAATGCCCACCACTTCTTTTTCCTTTTGCAGTTTGAAAATCAGGCCCCAGTCGGGCACCTTCGGCACCACAGGTTCGGGAATACTGACCGAGTCGGACAGGTCGCCGAACAGCGAATTGACCGACATGATTTTATCGCCCTGAAAAGCCGACCCGTACTTCAGTAGTTTTTCAATAAAAGCGACATCCTTGTCCGTCTCCGCAAAAAATGCCGAGCGAGGGACGCCGAACCCGTCGAATGCGCCGGCGTACACCAGACTTTCCATGACGCGTTTATTCACAGTGCGCAGGTTGATGCGCCGCATATAATCAAAAAGGTCTTTGAACGGACCGTTTTTGGTGCGTTCTTCGATCATTACTTCCATGGCGGCTTCGCCGACGCCTTTCACGGCGCCCATGCCGTAACGGATCTCGCCTTTTTTATTCACGGAAAAATTGATCAGCGACTCGTTCACGTCGGGGCCTTTTACGGTGAGGCCCATTCGTTTGCATTCTTCCAGGAAGAAGGTAATTTTATCGATGTTCGACTGCGAATGCGTGAGCGTCGCAGCCATGTATTCGGAGGGGTAATGCGCTTTCAGGTAGGCCGTCTGGTAAGCCACAAAAGCGTAGCAGGTAGAGTGCGATTTGTTGAAAGCGTAGGATGCGAAGGCCTCCCAGTCGGTCCAGACTTTTTCCAGCACTTTAGCCGGATGGCTTCTGCTCGTTCCACCTTCGATAAACTGGCTTTTCATTTTGTCCAGCACCGCCTTTTGCTTTTTACCCATGGCCTTACGCAGTACGTCGGCGTCGCCTTTGGAGAAGCCGGCGAGTTTCTGGGAAAGGAGCATGATCTGCTCCTGGTACACGCAATTGTGCAGGATGACATTATTCCCAACAAAATTGTGGATGCCTTCTACTGTGATATCGTATACCAATTCCGTACCTGCGGGAGAGATTTCTGCAATTTCTTCCCAGCGGACGTTCAGGTTGCGTTGTGTACGTGGCAGTTCGAGCGTTTCAGCCACAGGAGCAACCACGTGTGCAGCAATGCGCGCACGCGTTTTATTCAACGTATTAAAATGCTGGCGGCTGAAACCGTGCGTTTCCATCAGACTGCGCTGTGAACCATTCCAGGAGGCATTTACTTCTTCAAAGAAAATTTCCCGTGAAACATTGTCGGTAAATGCTTCCTGAAAAGCGCTTTCTTCAGACATGCGTTTCAATACCAGGAAAGGAGCAACTTTTTCAGAAAAGGCCTTCAGGTTGTACACGGATACCTGAAACGCTGTAATTTCTTCTTGTCTCCGGTTGTTGAAATAACGTGTTTCGTAGGTAGTAGAATGAATCCCGAGGCGCAACAGCAACGTCTGTACATCATTGGCCAGTCGGGGCGAAATGGTTTTGAAAGCACAGATTTTTTTGCCGATGTGGCCGTCACAGTCCCACAGAGAGGCCAGGAAAAAACCGATCAGTTCATCTGTAAGGCCGAATACAAATTCAGGAACGAACTTGTCGCTATTGGAAATGAAATCCGCCGTTGGACCGCAGGAGGTAAGCGACCCATCAGCGAGTAAATAAGCCAGTACCCTGAGTTTTTGCGGGTCAAATGTTACCGGCGATTGCGCTTCCAGTTTTCTCGGTGTAGCAATCGTATCACCAACCTGTAATTCGCCGAGTTCGCGCCAGCCTTTTTCGGTCAGAACCCGGTGATTGGAAGTCATTTTTACAACGGCGCCGTTTTTCAGTTTCACTTTAAAAACCGGTTTTTCACCATTACAAACCCAGTAGGACATTTTGCCTTTTTGCGGAAGCAAGTCGCGGTCCACGCCCTGGACATAAAAGTCGCCCACGCGATTTTCCAATTGGTCCATACGAACGCGTTTGCCCGAAATGGCATCGAAAACGAGCGTGTCGCCCGTAACACAAATACCGAACGTATCCTTGAGGTATTCCTCCATATCCGGCAGATCATACGTCACTGCCTGCCGCCCGTGTTTGCGGGAAATAAAATCCGGAATATACTCCAGCGGACCCGGCCGGTACAAGGCATTCATGGCGATGAGGTCGTCGAATTTGTCGGGTTTCAGGTCGCGCAGGTATTTCTGCATACCGGCGCTTTCAAACTGGAAGGTGCCGTTGGTTTCGCCGCGCTGGTAGAGTTCGTAGGTTTTTTTATCGTCGAGCGGGATATCGTCGATGCTGATTTTGACGCCGTGGTTTTGCTCAATAAGGATCAGCGCATCGCGGATGATGGTGAGGGTTTTGAGGCCCAGAAAGTCCATTTTGATAACCCCGGCATCCTCGATAATGGAACCTTCGTACTGTGTGATGAGCAGTTCGGTTTCTTTCGAGGTGTAGACCGGAATAATTTCCGTCAGGTCTTTCGGCGCGATAATGATACCTGCCGCGTGGATACCCGTGCCGCGCACAGAGCCTTCGAGGATGAACGCTTCTTTCAGCACCATACCTTCCGGCGTGTTTTCGGCGGCTAAATGCTCGCGCAGTTTTTTGGCATTTTCGAGGTCCTCGGAGGAGAGGTTTTCTTTTTCGGATAAAGAGCCTTCTCCCGTGAGTGGCGCGGAGAGTACCCGTTTGAGGGAAATGCCGGGTTTTTCCGGCACCAGTTTGGCCAGCGCATTGGCCTGGTCGAGTGGCAGGTCCAGCACGCGCGAAACATCTTTGATCGACATTTTGGCGGCCATGGTGCCATAGGTAACGATCTGGGCCACCTGCTGTTTGCCGTATTTTTCCACCACATAATCGATCACTTTCTGGCGGCCTTCGTCATCGAAGTCTGTGTCGATATCGGGCATGGATTTCCGGTCGGGGTTCAGGAAACGTTCGAACAGCAACTGGTACTTGATGGGGTCGATATTGGTGATGCCGATGCAGTAGGCGACCGCGCTGCCTGCCGCCGATCCGCGCCCGGGCCCGATGAACACGCCGATGTCTTTGCCGTGGTTGATGAAGTCGGCCACGATGAGGAAGTAGCCCGCAAATCCCATCGTTCTCACGGTATTGAGTTCGAAATTGAGGCGATCCTCTACTTCGGTGGTTATTTCCTTGTAACGTTTTTTGGCGCCTTCAAATGTGAGGTGGCGCAGGTAGTCGTCCTGGGATTGGAAAGTCTGCGGTACCACAAAATTGGGCAGCAGGATGTCTTTTTTGAGTTTCAGGTGCTCGCACTTGTCCACAATTTCCATGGTGTTGTCCAGGGACTGTGGTACGTCGTGGAACAATTTGCCCATTTCTGCCTGCGTCTTGAAATAAAACTGGTCGTTCCAGAACGCGAAACGGCCGCCTTTCATCACGGTGCCTTCTTCCACGAATTCGCGGATAGCTGGTGTGGCCTGTTTCTCGCCGGTATTGACGCAGAGCAGGATATCGTGCGCGTTGGAGTCTTTCTGGTCTACATAGTGCGAGTCGTTGGTGCAGATAACCTTGACTTTGTACTCGTCGGCCCAGCGCAGGAGCATTTCATTCACTTTATCCTGTTCGGCCATCTGGTGCCGCTGGATCTCGATGTAGTAGTCTTCGCCAAAAATGTCGAGCCACCATTCAAATTCCTTTTTGGCTTCCGCCTCGCTTTTTTTCAAAATGGCCTGCGGTACCATCGCGCCGATGCAGCAGGTGGTGGCGATCAGTCCTTCGTGGTATTGCAGGATCAGTTCTTTGTCGATACGCGGGTATTTGCCATACAGACCCTCGATGTAGCCGAGCGAGCAGAGTTTGACCAGGTTTTTATAACCCTCCGGGTTTTTGGCCAGGAAAAGTTGGTGGTAGCGTTTGTCCCGGTCCTCCTTGGTGAAACTGCGCCGGTGCCGGTCGGTCACCACATAAAACTCGCAACCTACAATAGGTTTTACGCCTTCGTGTTTGGCCGCCTCCGCCACAAACTGGAACGCACCGAACATGTTGCCGTGGTCGGTGATGGCAATGGCTTTCATGCCATCGGCAGCCGCTTTTTTGAACAGCGAAGGGATGCTTGCCGCGCCGTCGAGTAGGGAGAACTGGGTGTGGCAGTGGAGGTGTGCGAATTGTGGCATAGTTGTACGCCGGAACGCTGTTCCGGCACAGGTTTTCTTGTGATGTATCACGGAACGCTGTTCCGTGTGGTGTAATGCGGAACGCTGTTCCGCATGTTTAAAATTACGGAACAGCGTTCCGTAATACATTGCTCGTGGCGCTGTTCAGTGCGATGTAATGCGGAACGCTGTTCCGCATGTTAAATTACGGAACAGCGTTCCGTAATACATTGCTCGTGGCGCTGTTCAGTGCGATGTAATGCGGAACGCTGTTCCGCATGTTAAAACTACGGAACAGCGTTCCGTAGTACATTGCTCGTGGCGTCACAGCAAATCCGTTTTGACGAAAGTAAACGGCCATTGCTGCCATTCTTTTACAAACCGAGCCTTCACAGGATTTCGAAGAATATAGTTCAAAATCCTGTAAAACTCTCCATTCTGCCGCACCACATGATCATAGGATTCATCTTCCCAAAATTGTCCATCGCGTCCGAGTTGTCGATTGCAATGTAGTCCTGTGAACTTTTTCATGTCTTGCATTACTTTATGCAGCACGGGTGCTCCGGGTAGCGGCGACATCATCATATGCACATGATTCGGCATAATGGTATATCCGTGCAATTCATATTGTTTCCCATCCCGGTGCTCCAGCGCCTCTGCTACAATCTCCGCTATCTTTTTTTCCCGTAACCAATAGGGTTCATTCAGATTGCTGTCTAGATAATCATCCGTTGAGGCAAAAAACTTCTTTTGTTCAACGTACAACAGTTCGCGTTGTTCTTTTTCGGTCAGGTCCTTATGTGCCAGAATGCCCCGCCGCATGAGATCGTAGTTTTCCCGAAAACGCCATCGTCTCTATTGGAATAGAGCCTTCCAGCCGGAAAGTCACAAAAAAAGTGGCTTCGGCGGGCTGGAAATGTGGGAGTTTCCGATGGTAATGATGAGCGTGCATAGGGTGTGCAAATTTAAAACAAATCGTTCGGAACATTACCCGCTGTGTAAAATAAATTCCTCCTGAAAATGCAGAAAAATTGCTCCCGTCACTGGCCTGAATGCGGCAAAAAACATCGTTACCCGATTTTCAAAAATCTTTACTAACCTTGCCTGTCTAAAAGCGAAACAAAATACCACACCTTCCATCCATGAATACATCATCGACACCCGGCCGCAACCCCTACCTGTTACCTTTCGCACTGGTGTGCAGCCTCTTTTTTTTATGGGGCATCGCCAATAGCCTGAATGGCTCCCTGATCCGGCATTTCCAGTTTGCCCTCGACCTGAAGCGCTGGCAGGCCGGCATCGTAGATTCGGCGTTTTACTTCGGTTATTTTGTAATGGCCATCCCTGCGGGCATTTTTATGCGAAAATGGGGTTACAAACGCGGCATTCTGGCCGGGTTGCTGTTGTATGCCGGCGGCGCCCTGTTGTTTTACCCTGCCGCAGATATCCGGGTGTATGGCTTTTTCCTGTTTGCTTTGTTTGCGATTGCATCTGGTCTGGCGTTTCTGGAAACAGCCGCCAACCTGTATGTGACGGTACTGGGTGACAAAGAAGGGGCCGAATGGCGCATCAATTTTGCACAGTCGTTCAATGGCATCAGTATCATCCTGGGACCGATCATCGGCAGTTTGTTTATTTTTTCAAAAAAGGAATACACGGCCGAACTCCTGGCTTCGATGACACCGGAACAGATACAAGCCGCGCGGGTGGAAGAAGCCTTGTCGGTGCAGGGGCCATATCTGGCGGTTGCGATCATTGTGGCCGCTGTGGCTGTGTTGTTTGCCTTCACTAAAATGCCGGAAATCGGGAAAGAAGAGGAAGCCTCTGAAGGCAGCGTGAGCATTTTCAGCCTGCCGGGAAAATACCGCCATCTGGCTTTGGGCATCCTGGCACAATTTGCCAATGTAGGCGCCCAGGCCACGCTGTGGGGCTATTTCGTGGATTTCAAAATAGATTTTGCCGCCAATGAACACATCGGCCCGGCAGTGGCCTATGCAGGCTGGATCAACAACCTTGTGGGCGATACCGATACCATGACGCCCGAAAAAATAGCGGGTTTCCACGCTTCATTTGCGCTGGTACTGTTCATGCTCGGGCGTTTTCTAGGCACCTGGCTGATGAGCAAAACGGAGCCCCGCAAAGTACTGCTGTGGTATTCCGTAGCGGCGGTGGCGCTGGTGGCATTGGCTTTTGCGATTGGAGGAAGTGTAGGTATTCTGTGCATTATGTTGACTTATTTCTGCCAGAGCATCATGTTCCCGACCATTTTCGCCCTGGCCACCAAAGGGCTGCCGCCTGCCGAGGCTAAAATGGCTTCTTCGCTGGTGATCATGGCGATTGTCGGCGGGGCTGTGATGCCGCCGATTGCGGGACTGCTGTCGGGCGCAGGGGGCATGAAACTGGCGCTGTTGATTCCGTTGCTCTGCTTTTCTTATGTGGTGTATTATGTGATGAGCGGGTACAGGCAAAAATAAAAATGCAAAAAGCAAAGGGCAAGAATTTAAATGCAACGAAAGCCAAATACGTCTCATAGCGTAATTTTTAAACACATAGGCACATAGAAAACATAGCGTAGAGTACTCTAAAAACTATGTTTTCTATGTGCCTATGTGTTTAAAAAACGATATGCCAGAATGTTACCCACGACACTTCAAAACCACCTCGAAACCATACTCAAAGCCCGCATCGCCGAGGTCAGACCCATCTCCGGCGGCGATATTCACCGCGCTTTCCGGCTGACCGCCACAGACGGGCGGGAGTGGTTTGTCAAAACAAATAACACCGCTCAGGCGCCCACGATGTTTAAAACGGAAGCCCAGGGCCTGGCTTTGCTCGGCGCTTCGCAGGTTATCCGAACGCCTAAAATATTGGGCCAGGGTTGCACCGACGACGGGCATGCCTACCTGCTGCTGGAATACATCGCTCCGGGGTATAAAAACCGGCTGTTTTGGGAAAATTTCGGTCGCGCGCTCAGCAACCTGCATGGCAACACTTCCGCACAATTCGGATTCGCCCACAACAATTTTATCGGCTCGCTGCCACAGTCGAATACGCGGCACCCTTCATGGGAAGCCTTTTATGCCGAAGAGCGCCTTTGGCCGCAAATGCTGCTCGCCTGCGAAAAGGGTTATTTTGATAAAAATTCGGAAACACAACTGGACCACCTGTGCCGGAAAATAGCCTGGCTGTGTCCAAAAGAGTCGCCCGCACTTACCCACGGGGATCTCTGGAGTGGGAATTTTATCTGCGATACCTCAGGCCAGGCCGTTTTGATCGATCCTGCCGCCGCATTCACGCACCGGGAAATGGACCTGGCGATGAGCCGATTGTTCGGCGGATTCGATGCGGCTTTTTACAACGCTTATGAAGAATCCTGGCCGCTGGAATCAGGTTTTGAAAAACGGATGGAGGTATACCAGTTGTATTATTTGCTGGTACACGTGAATTTGTTCGGGGGAGGGTATGTGGAGCAGGTGCGGGGGATTTTGAAGCGGTGGGGGTAATCTGGCATCGACAAAAATCCTTGAAATCCGTGTCTCATCCCTCTCATCCGTGTTCCATTTTAATCAAACAACTGATCGTAAGGATTCTGCGGCTTGGGCGGCTCCTGCTGCCTGGGCGCCGGCGTCTCTTTTTCCGGCAAATCAGGCGTTACCAAAGGTTCTTCTTTTTTAAGATCCCGTTTGGGCGTCGTTTCAATTTCTTCAAATTCCACAAATTCGTCTTCGTTGCGGGTATTGTTTCCCTGCTGGCCGGACATCTGTTGCCCCATTTCCTCCAGTTTTTTCATGCCCAGCGCTTTCAGCAAAATGTAAAGGCTGAAAAACGGAAATATCAATACGCAAAAACCGGCGGTGATGAGCGCTGATAAAGGATTGGTTTCCAGGGTTTTGAGCCAGTTTTTGGCAATATTTGGAAAAACGCGCCAGTTGACCACCAAAGCCATAACCAACAGCACCGGCGAAAGCAGATACAGCAGATTGTACAGTCCTTTCAGTATAAAGTAAGTGGCAACGAAGCCCAGTATCGTAATCAACAGACAGCCAAATCCGCCGCCGGGAACGCCGCCGCCCCGCTGTCCGCCGAATTGGTTGGATGCAACAAAGATCATATCCGAAATAATAAACCCTTTTGGGG
>JADLCC010000556.1 GCA_020847425.1 Saprospiraceae bacterium | reverse complement strand
CGCGTGTTTGAATTCGACTTCCGGGTGCGGGAAACGGCATTCGAAGTCATTACAGATGGTATTTCTGCCGACCCCGCCGATCCGCGTCAGCAGCGCATCACCGGTCATGTGCGGGTGAATGAACCCTGTGCCGGCGCCAAAGTGGAGCAAATGCTGCAAGCCAAACAGGGCAATAAAGCCCTGCTGGTCAGTTGGCAGCACAGCGCCGACGGCCTCAGCCACAGCTGGACGGTGGCAGGCGTGGAGCGTTCCAATGTGCGTTCGCAGGTGAACCTGCAATGGACGGGCGCACCGATTGGCGTAAACAAAACCATTGACAATGAACAAGATGTATTTGCCTGGGATGAATTTGCCCTGCTCTCCGCACGCGCCGTACAGGTAGAAGAACAATACATTCTGCTCAATTTTTCCGACCCTATCGCCTCGGCACAGGAACTCAGCGGCCTGATCCGCCTCGACAACTATGCCGGTAAAATGCGTTTCGTCACGGACGGCAATTTTATTCGTGTTTACCCCGGTGAGCGCCTGTCCGGCGAATACACCCTGCTCGTTGAAAAGGGTATCCGCAATGCTGCCGGTCAGAGCCTGAAAGAACAAATTGCTTTGCCCCTGACTTTTGAAGACCTCAAACCCGGTGTTCGCCTGGTGGGCCGCGGGGCGGTCATTCCGCAACAGGCCAACGGCGGCGTTATTTTCCCCTTTGAAGCCGTAGGCCTGGACGCCGTGGATGTGGAAGTATTTAAAATATTCAATTCCAACATTTTACAATTCCTGCAAGTCAACGAAATCGAAGGCTCCGACGAATTGTTGCGCGTGGGTAAAATTGTTTTACAGAAAAAAATCAAACTTTCGGACATCAATCCGAATGCATCGTCCAAAAACTGGCAGCGCTACGCTTTCGACCTGAAAGACATGATCAAACAGGATCCGGGCGCGATTTACCAGGTGCGACTGGCTTTCCAACTCAACTACACCGACTGCGCTACCGGCGCCGGACTAACCGCTGACGCTTCGGGCAGCATGATCAGTTCAGGAGCCACACAAACCATCGAACTGGGCCAGCGCGACGATGCCGGCAACCTGATTTCTATTATGGGCGGCTGGCGCGGCCGTTATTTCACGGACGACGAATGGAACGACGAATACAACTGGGACAACCAGGAAGACGCCTGTTCCCGCGAGTTCTACAACAGCCAACGGTTTATCCAGCGCAATGTATTTGTCAGTGACCTGGGCCTGACCGCCAAACGCGGCCGCGACGGCTCCCTGTTCGTTGCGCTCACCGATCTGCATACGGCACAGCCCGTGGCGAATGTCGACCTGGAACTGTTCAGTTATCAACTACAACCCATCACCAAATCCAAAACGGGCAGCGACGGCACGGTGTTGATCGAAGATATCCGTGAAACGCCATTTCTCCTGGTGGCAAGCGCCCAGAACCGCAGGGGTTACCTGCGTATGGCCGACGGTAACACGCTCTCACTCAGCCGTTTCGATGTAGCGGGCATGGAAGCGCAGAAAGGCCTGAAAGGGTATATTTACGGTGAACGCGGCGTCTGGCGGCCGGGCGATTCCCTGTACCTGAATTTTGTGCTGGAAGATAAAACCGGCAAAATGCCCGCCGGCCACCCGGTTACCATGGAACTGAACGACCCACGCGGCGCCCTGCAATACCGCACCATCCAGACCAACAGCGTCAGCGGTGTGTATGCTTTCCATTGCAATACCCGCCTCGATGCGCCGACGGGCAACTGGACGGCTAAAGTAACCGTCGGCGGCGCAACGTTTACCAAACAACTGAAAATCGAAACCGTAAAGCCCAACCGGCTGAAACTGGATTTGAATTTTGGCAAAAAAGAACTGAGCGCTGCGGATCAAAACCTGAAAGGCACGCTCAAAGTCAACTGGCTGCACGGCGCTACGGCACAAAACCTGAAAGCAAAGGTGGAAATGCAGGTGCGTTCGGTGAAAACCGAATTCCCGAGTTATAAAACGTATGTTTTCGACGATCCGAGCCGGAATTTTTACTCCGAACCTGAAGTCTTGTTCGACGCCGCACTGGATCAAAACGGCCTGGGTAGTGTGCCGTTCAAGGAAGTGAATGTGGAAAATGCGCCCGGCAAACTCATCGCCAATTTTAAAGTGCGCGCATTCGAGGCGGGCGGCGATTTCAGTACCGATAATTTCTCGCTCGATTTTTCACCTTTCGATCGCTACGTAGGCGTATTCATGCCGAAAGGGCGCTGGGGCGATAAAACCATTGATCAGCGCGGCGGCACCGTCACGTTTGTCATGGTAGATAAAAACGGCAAACCACTGGCCAACCAGCAAATGACCGCAGCCCTTTTCCGCTGCGACTGGCGCTGGTGGTGGGATGAAGACGCGGAATCCGGCGTAGCGCAATTCAACAGCAGTGAATTCAACAACGCCATGGAACAGACAACCCTGACCACCGACAGCCGCGGTCAGGCCACCTGGAAAGTAAAACCGGGCGATTGGGGTAGGTTCCTGATTCGGGTGGTTGATGCCAATGGCGGACACGCTGCCGGCGACTTTTTCTGGTCCGGTT